>JAODBN010000377.1 GCA_025463965.1 Acidimicrobiaceae bacterium | reverse complement strand
CGCCTGGACCATCAGCCGCTCGTAGTCGAAGCTCTTGGTGCACAACAGCGCAATGGTGAGCCCAACGGCGTCGACGCGCGAGCTGCCCCGGCGCCACGCGGAGCGCTGCAGCGCCTTGATCCCCTGGATCTCGCACGGGGTGCCGACGAGCGCGATCCGCGCGTCCGGGCCGAGGCCCGCCTCCTCGAGGTCGAGGGCGGCGAGCGCCAGGGTCTGGTTGTAGAAGCTCCCCGCCGACTCGAGCACCTCCTCGGGGGAGGTGGCGAGGTACGGAACGCCTCTCCAGGGAGTGGCCGGGTCCTCCCGGGCGACGAGCGCCGCGTCGATGGCTCCCGCCTCCATCGCCGCGGCGAGCACGGCGGAGACGAAGCCGCCGTCCTGGGCCGATGGCGAGGAAAGCTTGGACTCGGGCACGACGCGCACGGCGTGGCGCGCCAGAACCGCGCCGAGTCCCGGCGCCGGATCCGCCCCGATCACCCTCGTGACGGGAGCGCCGGGTGCCGGCGGCGCGATCCCCGAGAGCGCTCCCTCGGCCACGGGAGCGGCGGGGGCTGTCGGCTCGGCGAGCGCGGCGAGCTGGGCCGCGGGCCCGGCGTCGGGCAGCCAGGTCGCCTCGTAACGCAGTCCCCCGCGTGGGCAGAAGTCCCAGCACAGCCCGCAGCCGGTGCACATCTTCACGAGGTACGGAAGGTCCTCGGAGGAGACCCCGATGGAGTCCGTGGGGCACGCCGCCACGCACGCGCCGCACTGCACGCACCGATCGGCGTCGATCACCGTGGCCGCCAGCTCGAAGAACCAGACCTTGCCCGGCGCCTCGACGATCCCGTTCATCGACTCTCGGAGGCGGAACGGCGGGATGGCAAGGTCGGTCATCGGCTGACCTGCGTCGTCTCGGTCGCCGTCGTCTGGGCCCCCGAACCCACGTCCGCCCCGACGCTCAAGGTCTCCAGGAGCTCGGTGCGCGGGGTACGCCGTGCCCAGGCGTGGAAGCGCTCGCCGTCGCGCCGCTCGTCGAGGTAGCGACCGACAACGGAGACGAGTGCGCCAGGCACCTCGTCAACGGGGACGGCACCGGCGACCCAGTCGCCGAAGGCCGCCTCGGCGCCGAGGCTGCCCCCGAGGCCGATGTCGACCGCCTCGACGAGCTGGTCACCGACGTGGGCGGTGTCACCGCGAAATCCGACGTCCGCGATCTGCGGCTGGGCGCACGAGGCCGGGCACCCGGAGAAGTGCATGCGCAGCACGAGCTCCTCGGGACGGCTGCGAGTTCCCGCCGGGCCGCCGAAGGGCTCCGCCAGCCGGCGGTCGAGCTCCTCGGCCCACTGCCGGGCGCGCACCTTGGTCTCCACGATCGCGAAACGGCAGAACTCGCTGCCGGTGCACGCAACCGCCCCCCGCGAGAAGGGCCCGGGGAACGGCGAGTGGCGCTCGAGCAGCGTCTCTGCGAGCAGCTCCTCGAGACGGTCGTTGGAGACCCCGGTGAACACCAGGTTCTGGTCAGTCGCGAGGCGGACCTCCCCGTCGCCGTACTCCTCGGCGAGGCGGGCCGCCTCCACGAGGTCGGCCCCCGAGAGGCGGCCAACGGTCACCGAGCAGCCCACGTACGACAGGTTCTCCCCGGATTGCGCGTGCACACCGACGTGATCGCCGCGGTAGCGGCGGGTGAGGCCGGTGCCGGCCGGCGTCAGCTCGAACTCGGCACGCCGGGCGAGCTCGTCTCGGAAGCGCTCGGGGCCGAGCTCCTGGACGAGGTAGCGCATCCGGCTCACGCCCCGGTGCTCACGGTTTCCGAGCTCGCCGAACAGCTGGGCGATGGCCCTCGCGCCCTCCACGACCTGGTCGGGGAGGAGGAAGACGTCGAGGTCGCTCGCCATGCGCGGGCCGTCGGAGAGCCCCCCGCCGACGAGCAAGTTGAAGCCGATCGCCCCGTCGTCGCGACGTGCGGGCAGCAGTCCCACGTCGTTGATCTCGGCCTGGGCGCAGTCGTCGAGGCACCCGGTCACCGACAGCTTGAACTTGCGCGGCAGGTTGGCGTACTCGCGATTTCCGGTGAAAAAGTCCGAGATCGCCGCGGCGAGCGGGGAGGCGTCGATGACCTCCTCGGCGTCGACGCCGGCCACCGGGCAGCACAAGACGTTGCGCGCCGAGTCGCCGCAGGCCTGGACGGTGGTCACCCCGACCTCTTCGAGCAGGTCCCAGATCACCGGGACGTCGGCGATCCGCACCCAGTGCAGCTGGATGTCCTGGCGGGTGGTGAGGTCGCAGTAGCGGTTGCCCCACACCGGGTGCTCCTCGGGCCCGCGCGCGAAGCGGTCGACCACCTCGCCGACGCGGCGGACCTGGTCGGCGCGCAGGCGGCCCGCGGGCACCTTGATCCGCAGCATGAAGGCGTCCCCGCCCTGGCGCTGGGGGTACAGACCGACCCACTTCAGGCGCTCCATCTCGCCGGGGACCGAGGCGATGGCGCTCGGCCCCTCCTCGGCGTACCGAGCGCGAACAGCTTCGGCCACCTCGAGGGGATGGCGCTCGAGCTTCAGTCGCTCGACCGGATTGAACTCACCGGTACGACGGAACGGGGTGACAAATTCCATGGAAGGCAGGCGTCCGCTCGATGGCAGGGATCAGGGCTGGCGGCAGGAAGGGTTCGGCGGGAGCTCGGGACGATCAGACGTGCAGGCCGCACTCGGTCTTGGCGCTGCCAGACCAGCGGCCCGCCCGGGGGTCCTCCCCCTCGGCGACCGGCCGCGTCACCGGGGCGCACCCGATGGAGGCGTATCCCACGTAGTTCAGCGGGTGCCGCGGGAGCCCGCGGGCCTCGACGTAGGCCTCCACGTCCTCTTCGGTCCACGACGCGAGTGGGTTGATCTTCACGACGGACTTGGCGGCGTCCCAAGCGACCGTGGCGGCGTCCGCCCGCTCGGGCGTGTCCACCCGCTTCACCCCGGTGACCCACGCGGCGCGGCCCTGGAGGACCGAGCGCAGGGGGACCACCTTGCGCAGCTCGCAGCAGCGCGCGGTCCCGCACGGGTGTTCGTCGTCGGAGAGACCCGAGCGGACCAGCTGGACGTGCACCCCGAGCACCTTCTCCACCCGGTGCAGGTAGGCGATGGTCTCGGGAAAATGAAAGCCGGTGTCGAGGAACACCACTTCCACCCCGGGACGGACCTTCGCGGCGAGATCCACAAGGACGCAGTCCTGGAACGAGGAGGTGAGCAAGAGGTCGTCGCCGAAGCGGTCGTAGGCCCAGGCGAGAACCTCGTCGGGCGCTGCACCCTCGAGCGCGGCGTTCGCGGCGGCCAGCTCGTCGAGGAAGGCCGAAAAAGCCGTGCCCTCGGGAGGGCTCCAGCTGCCGGCCGATGCGCTCTGCTCGATGATCGTGCTCACGGGCCCCGCCCTTCTGCTCGCTCGCCGACGACTATATCCGACCACGCAGGTCAACATTCGGCCGGTGTCACGGACGGCCTCGCCGAGGGGCGCCCCTACACTCGGACAACCGTGATCCCTCATCCCCGCACCGGCGGGGCGCCGAGCTACCCCGTCGCGCTCCTGCTGGAGGGTCGGCCCTGTCTCGTGGTCGGCGGTGGGGCGGTCGCCCAGCGCAAGGTCGAGGGCCTGCTGGCGGCCGGCGCAGAGGTCACCGTGGTCGCGCCCGAGGTGGCGGAGGGACTTCGCTCCCTGCCCGTGCGCCTTGTCGAGCGTGCCTACGCCCCCGGTGACGTCGAGGGCCACCAGCTCGTGGTGACGGCGACCGGCCGCAAGGAGATCGACCGGCTGGTGCATGCCGAGGCGGAGGCCGCCGGGCGCTTCGTCAACGCCGCGGACGACCCGGAGGGGTGCTCGTTCTACCTCCCGGCCGTCCTGCGCAGAGGAGCCGTCTCGGTCGCGGTGTCCACCGACGGCTACAGCCCGGTGCTCGCGGGCGTCCTTCGCGACCGGGTGGCAGCGATCCTCGGCGAGGAGATCGAGACGACGGCGCGGCTGCTTGGAGACGCCCGGGCGAGGCTGCACGCCGAGGGTCGCTCGACCGAAGGTCTCCCCTGGCGCCCGCTCGCCGAGGAGCTGCTCGCGCTGGGAGAGGCCGGGTTGGGTGAGGAGCGGATGACCATCGCCGTGGAGAGCTGGCTGCAGCAAGTCGAAGCCCACGCCCGCCCGAGAGCTGGGGAGCAGGCGGAGTAACTTGCCCAGCGTGGTGGACGACATCGATCCCGGGCGCGTCCCCCGGCACATCGGCTGTGTGATGGACGGGAACGGGCGCTGGGCCCGCCAGCGCGGCCTGGCCCGCACCGAGGGCCACGCTGCGGGCGAGGAGGCGATGCTCGACGCCATCGACGGCGCGCTCGAGGCGGGGGTGTCGTGGCTGTCGATGTACGCCTTCTCCACCGAGAACTGGCGCCGGCCGGCCGATGAGGTCCGCTACCTCATGCAATTCAACGAAGGCATTCTGAAACGGCACCAGGACGACCTGCACGCGAAGGGCGTCCGCATCCGCTTCGCCGGGCGGCGGGATTGGCGCGTTCCCCGTCGCCTCCTGAAGAACATGGACTACGCGGTGGCGCTGACCGAGGGCAACCGCCGGATGACGCTCACGATCTGCTTCAACTACGGAGGTCGCGCCGAGATCGTCGACGCCGTGCGCCGCATCGTGGAAGAGGGCGTGCCGCCCTCGAAGGTGGACGAGCGGGCGATCCGCTCCCGTCTGTACTACCCGGACATGCCCGACCCCGACCTCGTGGTGCGCACGTCCGGCGAGCACCGGATCTCCAACTTCCTCCTGTGGGAACTGGCCTACTCCGAGCTCGTCTTTACCGACGTCTTGTGGCCGGACTTCCGTCGCGAGCACCTCTGGGAAGCGATCCGCGAGTTCCAGCGGCGCAACCGCCGCTACGGCGGGGTGGAGTCGCGATGAGCGAGCAGCCCGGCGGTGACCGGATCCGGTCACCGCGCGGGCCCGGGTGGTGGTGGTCGCACGCCGGGCGGCTGTCGGGCGCGGTGCTTGGGCTCTTGGTGTTCGCCGGCCTCGTCCTGCTTGCCTTTGCCGGCTACACCCCAGCGATCCTGCTGATCATCCTGGTCGTCGTCTTCCTCGCCTTCATCATCATCGGGGGCCGGATCCGGGGGATGTAGCGGAATGGCGCTCTACCGAGATCACGGGGTCGTGCTTCGCACCATGCGCCTCGGGGAGGCCGATCGCATCGTGACCGTGGTCACTCCCGAGCACGGCAAGGTTCGCGCAGTCGCCAAGGGCGTCCGGCGCACCAAGAGCAAGATCGGTGCTCGCCTCGAGCCGCTCACGAGCGTCAGCATGCTCTGCTGGAAGGGCCGCGAGCTCGACATCGTGACCCAGGTCGAGGTGGTTGACGCCTTCCGGGCCATCCGGGAGGATCTCGACCGCCTGGCGCCGGCGATGACGCTCCTCGAGATCGTCGACCAGGTAGCCGTCGAAGGCCATCCCGCGCCCGAGCTCTACACGATGCTCGTCGGGGCCCTACGGGCGCTCGAGCGGAGCGGCTCGCCGCTGCTCGTCGGAGCGTTCTCCTGGAAGCTGCTCGCCGCCGAGGGCGTGGGCCCGGTGGTCGAGTCCTGTGCCCGCTGTGGCAGCCCGGGACCGCTCGTCGCCTTCGACGCGGGAGAGGGGGGCTTTCTGTGCAAAGAACACCGGCGCGGCCAGTCGGTCTCCCCCGCCGCGTGGGAGCTCGTACGAAGGGTCCTCGGTGGCGGCCTCGCCGGGGTTCTCGCCGAGCCGAGCGCCCCCGCCGGACAGGAGATGGAGCGCCTGGCCATGACAGCCCTCGAGCACCACATCGACCGGCGCCTGCGGACCACCCGCCACTTTCCGGACGCCGGCCCCGGAGGCTGAGCGGCCCACGCTCGGGCAAGACCCCATCCGTTCGGATGGTTCAGCCGTATTACGTGCATGATCCCCTTTCTGCGCAATCTGGCGGCACCGTCCACCGAGCGCCGGGGCGACCGGCCGCTCGCCTTCCTCGCTGCCGGGCTGCTGGCCGCGAGCGCAGGGATCCACCTGGATCTCTACTTGACCGGGTACTCGAGCATCCCCACCATCGGGTGGCTCTTCCTTGCCCAGGTGGCGAGCGCGCTGGCGATCGCCATGGTGCTCGTCGTCTGGCCGAGGCCCCTCGCGGGGGCGACAGCCGCGCTCTTCGCCGCGTCGGTGCTCGGTGGCTATTTGATCTCCCGGGCCACGACCCTGTTCGGCTTCCACGAGCTGCCCACCACGGCGGGCACCGTCGCCGGAGCACTCGAGCTCGCCGCCCTCGCCTGTGGCGCGTTGATGGTCGTCCGACCCGGGCTCGCCCCCGCCCGCCCGCAGCTGCCGGCGCGCCCGCTCGGCGGCCTCGCCGGAGCGGTCTTGATGGCGGGTGCGGTCCTGCTCGGCGTGGCCGCCAGCGGAACGGCTCCCGGTGTCGTTGCGGCGAGCGCCGCCTCCAGCGCCTCGACGGGCCCGTCCGCCACCGCGTCGGCGACGAGCACGGCCGCCACGATGAAGGTGAAGATCTCGAACTTCGCCTTCTTCCCGGCCCACTTCAAGGTGAAGCCCGGCGAGAAGATCTTGGTCACCAACGACGACAGCGTGGCCCACACCTTCAGCGCCGCCCCGAACAGCTCGCCCCAGGGCCACTTCGCCACCGCGCCGATCCAGCCGGGGAAGTCCGTCAGCCTCCACGCGCCGGCCAAGGCGGGACGCTTCGCCTTCTACTGCTCGATCCACCCGTTCATGACCGGAGTCATGACGGTCTCGTGAGCCGTCCGCTCCCCCGCACGACGTCTGCCGGCAGCCGGGTGCAGCTGGGCTGTTTGTCGCTGGCGGCCCTGTGGGTCCTCGACGGGCTGCTCCAGCTGCAGCCCGCCCAGTGGGGAAACGGGCTGTCGAGTCGGATCGCCGGAGGAGCGATGGGCGAGCCGAGCGGCGTGGCGCACGTGCTGCTGGGCGCGAGCGACCTCGTGGCCCGGGCACCACTGGCGGTCGACCTGTCGATCCTCGTCGTCCAACTCGGGCTCGGGGCGGTGATCGCCCGTCGCTCCAGCCGCCGGCTCGGGCTCACCTGCTCGATCGCCTGGGCGCTCGGGGTGTGGGTGATCGGCGAGGGATTCGGCTCGGTGCCAAGCGGCTTCGCCATGCTCCCCGTCGGCGGCCCGGGCCCCGCCCTCGTGTACGCCCTCCTCGCCTGGGTGCTGCTGGCAGGTGGTGCACCGGCACCACGCGCCATTGCACCGGCCCCGCAGGCCGCAGAGCGGGTCGCCCGCAGGGCCGCCCTTGCCTGGTCGGCATGGTGGCTGTGCGGGGCGGTGCTGCAGCTCGTGCCCGTCGTGAGCCTGGGCTTCAAGATGCGGGCCAATCTCGTGTCGGCGGCGGACGGCGAGCCCGGGCCGCTGGCGGCGCTCGATCGGGCCGAGGCACGGCTTTTCGGGAGCCACGGCTCGAGCACCACCCTCGTCCTCGTCGCCCTCGAGCTGTGCGCGGCCGCCCTCCCGCTCTTGTGGGCTGGAGCGAGCCCGCCCGCTCGGGCGGTGCGGGTCGCTGCCCTCGGGGTCGGCGCGCTGCTCGTCGTGTTCTGGGTGGGCGGAGAGAACCTCGGGACGCTCGCAACCGGCTCGGCCACCGACGTCGGCGCGATGCCGGTCTTGGCGCTGCTCGGGTGGATGCTGCCCCGCCACCTCGTGCGCGTCCCGCGACTGAGGGTTGTGGAGGGCGGTGCCTCGAGCGAGAAGCTCGGGCCGTTCGACCGGCGCGTGGGCGCCGGGCTGTCCGGCTGACAAGCGCCCCACGGGAGGACTGCCAGGCCCCGGGTATCCTCGCCCCCATGTCCCTTGAGACCACCGAGCCCGAGCACGCCTTCTCGGGGGATCGCTTCGACGCCATCGTCAACCTGTGCAAGCGCCGCGGGTTCGTCTTCCCCTCGGCGGAGATCTACGGGGGGATCCGCTCGACCTACGACTACGGCCCGCTCGGAGCCTTGATGCTGCGCAACGTCAAGGAGGCCTGGTGGCGCTCGATGGTGCAGCAGCGAGACGACGTCGTCCCGCTCGACGCGGCCATCTTGACCAACCCGAAGGTCTGGGAGGCCTCGGGCCATCTCGCCACCTTCACGGACCCGCTCGTCGACTGCCGCAACTGCAAGGAGCGTTGGCGAGCGGACCAGATCGAGGGCGTGTGCCCCAATTGCGGCTCGGCCGACCTCACCGAGGCGCGTCCGTTCAACTTGATGTTCAAGACCTTCGTCGGCCCGCTCGAGGAGGATGCCTCGGTGGCGTACCTGCGCCCCGAGACCGCGCAGGGCATGTTCGTCAACTTTGCGAACGTCTTGACGACGATGCGGAAGAAGCCGCCCTTCGGCATCGCTCAGATCGGGCGGAGCTTTCGCAACGAGATCACCCCGGGCAACTTCGTGTTCCGCACTCGCGAGTTCGAGCAGATGGAGATGGAGTTCTTCGTCCCGCCGCCCGACGCCCCCCGCTGGCACGAGTACTGGTGCCAGGAGCGCTTCTCCTGGTACCAGCGATACGGCATCTCGCCCGAGCTGCTGCGGCTGCGCGTCCACGACGCCGAGGAGCTGTCGCACTACTCGGCGGCCACCTCCGACGTGGAGTTCGCCTTCCCCTGGGGCTGGGGCGAGCTCGAGGGCATCGCCAACCGCACCGACTTCGACCTCAACGCGCACGCCCGACACTCGGGGGTGCGCATCGAGTACTTCGACCAGGCGAGCGGCGAGCGGTACGTGCCCTACGTGATCGAGCCCGCCGCCGGGGCGACGCGCACGATGATGGCCTTCCTGCTCGCCGCCTACGACGAGGACGAGGTGGGCGGCGACCGTCGGGTCGTGCTGCGGCTGCACCCTCGCCTCGCCCCCTACCAGGTGGCGATCCTGCCGCTGTCGAAGAAGGAGCACCTCTCCGGCCTCGCCCGAGAGGTGCTCGCCATGTGCCGGGAGCGCTACATGTGCGACTTCGACGACACCCAGTCGATCGGCCGCCGCTACCGGCGCCAGGACGAGATCGGCACGCCGTTGTGCGTCACGGTCGACTTCGACAGCCTCGAGGACCAGGCGGTCACGCTTCGCGAGCGTGACAGCACCCAGCAGATCCGCATCCCCATCAGCGCGCTGGTGGAGGAGCTGACGAGGCGCATCGGGGCCTGAAGCGAACCCGCTGCGCCAACCAGCTTGCGCCCGGTTCGGGCGCGCTCAGCTGTCGGGGCCGGCCTGCACCGCAGCGTCTGCCTCGGTCGGGGTCGAACTTCCCGCCTCCACCGCACGCAGGCCCGAGAAGAACAGGTCGAAGGTGGCGACGTTCGCCAGCAGCACCCGGCGCACGAGCGGCAGGAGGTAGCCGTCGGCGTCGAGGGCGGCCACGTCGAGCCCTTCCACGTCGAGCCAGGTGCGACAGCGCACCACGCCGGTCTCGAGGTCGATCTCGAAGCACGCCCGCGGGAGGCCGTCGTTCGCCCGGGTGAGGTACTCGGCGACCGCTTCTCGCCGCTCGGGCGCCACCGGCTCGGGGGCCAGCGAGTAGACGAGCAGCAGGTCCTGGTCGGCGAAGGTGTCGGCGACCACCACCCAGCTCTCGCCGCTCGCGCCGGTGTACGCAGCGAACAGCGTGCCGTCCTCGACCTCGCCCGCGCCGCTCCAGCCGAGCTCGGACAGAACGGCGCTGCTCGCGCCGAGGAGAAGCTGCTGAACGCTAGAGCCGGCGCTCGAGGCGCCGCTCACCCGCCAGACGCCATCTTGTCCATGAAGTGGGCGATGATGGTGTCCTTCTCCGCCTGCGCCGTCGGGCCGACCGCCTCCTGGAGACCGACGAGCTCACCGGTGGCCGGGTCCTTTTTCGCCCACGGGCCCTTCGGGTCGAGCGCGGCCAGGATGCGAGCGGCCTCACGGCGCTGGGATTCGATGCCCTTGGTGGCGTAGACGTAGAGCGCGGTCGCATAGTGCTTGCGCTGCGTGGACTGGCTCACCTTCGAGCGGAGCGGGCTGTAGCGGTCCATGAAGCCGATCTCGGTGCCGGGCGTGGCCTTCTCGATCGCCTGCGCCTGCGCCTTGCGCTTTCGGAAGTAGCTCACCGCCTTCCAGATGCCGACGCCGATGCCGATCGCCGCGGCGACGCCGCCGACGACGGCCGCGCCGATGCCGAGGTTCGTGGCGAGCCCGGCGTTGCCCTTCAGCGTCTCGACCGCGCCGGCGATCCCAACCGCACCGCCGACGAGTCCCACGGCGCCGGCGACGGCCCCGAGGGTACGGCGGGCATGGCCGCGGCGGTTCTTCTTGAGCGCGTACTCCGAGATCTGGTCGAGCGTGGGCATCCCCTCGTTGGTGCCCGCTTCGTTGAGGTGGCCCGAGGTCTCCGACTCGCGTTGCATGTCGGTCTGCTTCTCTGCGTCCTGCTTGTGCTCCGACTCGGTATCGGTGTGGCTCTGCAGGGTCTGGCCGGACGAGTCGAGGTCGAGGCGCGCCACCTCGAGCTGGCGCGACAGCTCGGCGATCGTCTTCTCCTTGGTCTCGATCATCGTGGAGAGCTCACCGAGCTCGGCGTCGATTCCCTGGAGCGATCCCAGGTTGGCCTGGGACTGCTCGGCGTCGCCCTCGTCGGCTCGGAAGGTGGCGAACGCCTGGGTCCGTCGCTCGGTCGCGCCCTTCTGGAGCTCTCGGAGCCGAACGAGCTGCAGCTGCTCGACCCGGTAGTCCCTGTCGATCGCGTCGTGGGTCTCTTGGGTCTTGGCGTGGTGCTGCTTGGCCTCTTCCAGCTTGTCCTTGCTGGTGGCGTGTCGCGAGAGGAGCTTTGAGGGGTTCAGGGCGTCGTCACTGAGCTTGCGCGCCTTCTCGTTCTTTGCCAGGCGGTTGACCCGCTCGCGCTGTTTGTGGGCGCGCACGCTCTGGCGGATCATCGTGTACGCCGACAGCGGTGCGGTGATCGCCCCACCGACGACGCCGGCGACGCTGCCCGCCGTCGTGCCCACCGTGCCGATCGCCGAGGCAACGCCGAGCCCTCCCGTGACCGTCGCCCCGACGCCACTGACGGTCTGGGTGGTGTTCTGGGCGAAGTCGCCGTGCGCGATGTCTCGGCGGCGCTCCCGGGCGCGCATCTGGTCCTTCTTGCCCCCCTGCTTCGCCTTCTTGTAGTGCTCGCTCTCTTCTTTCCTGCGCTTGTGGGCGGTGACCGCGCTCACGCCGGACGTGAGGCTGCCGAGGGCGCCAGCCAGGCCGCCACCGGCCTGGCCGACGCTTCCTCCCACGTTGTCGCTGCCCGGCGCGGTCGTGATCTGGCCGACGTTCGTCAGGCCGCTGAGCGTGTTGCCGACGACGCTGTTGCCCGCCTCGACGTCCTCTTTGGTCACGCGCTGGACCGCCACGCGCCTCGTTCCCGAGCGTCGCCCGATCAGTGCGGCGGTTGCCTGGTTTCCGGCCAGCCGCTGCAGTCCGAGGACCCCCGCGGGGCTCGGCGGTCGCGCCGCCTGGTCGCCCGGGCGCGAGAGCACGGCGAGCGCCCCGTAGGCCGAGTCCTCTGCCACCTTCTCTGGCTCCTTGGAACGCCCGGAAGACTCGGGGGTGGCGACCTGCTTGGACTTCTCCACTGACCGCTCTCGCATCGCCTCGTCCCTAGCCCTGGTGACCTGGTCCTCAAAGCTAGGGGCCGGCGGCCGGGGGGACAAGGAGCAACGTCCGCTCGAGCCGCCGAGCGCCCGACCGGCCGAGCTGTCGAAGCGGTACCGTCCGGGGTCATGGCCATCCCCGACGAGGACGTCGCCCGGGTGCGGGCCGCGACGGACCTGGCCGACCTCGTCGGCGAGCACACCGCCTTGAAGCGGGTGGGCCGGCGCTTCGTGGGGCTGTGCCCCTTCCACGGCGAGCGCTCGCCCTCGTTCTCGGTCAACGCCGAGGAGGGCCTGTACTACTGCTTCGGCTGCCAGGCACGAGGCGACGCCATCAGCTTCGTGCGGGCCACGGAGGGCTGTGACTTCGTCGAGGCGGTCGAGCGCCTCGCGGCGCGCGCGGGATTGGCCGTGCGCGACGACGCGGACCCAGGAGCGGCTGCCGAGCGCGGCCGGCGCCAGCAGCTGATGGAGGTGGTCAGCGCCGCGGCGGCCTTCTACCACCAACGGTTGCTCGAGCATCCCGACGCCGGACGCGCTCGCCATTACCTGCGCTCGCGCGGCTACGACGGCGACGTGGTCCGCCGCTTCGGCATCGGCTTCGCCCCCGCCGGCTACGACGAGCTCGTGAAGGCGCTGCGGCGCCCGGCCAGCCTCATGCGGGCGGCGGGGCTCGCCCACGAGGGGAGCCGGGGCCGGCTCGTGGACACGCTTCGCGAACGGGTGGTCTTTCCGATCTCGGACCCCGCGGGGCGCCCGATCGCCCTCGGCGGGCGGGTCCTTCCCCCGGAGCTGCGAACGAGCACCTATGACCCGGGGCCGAAGTACCGCAACTCCCCCGAGTCGCCGATCTACCAAAAGCGCCGCACGCTCTACGGCCTCAACTGGGCCAAGGCGGAGGTGGCGCGCGTCGGTGAGGTCGTCGTCTGCGAGGGCTATACGGACGTCATCGGCTTCTTCTCGGCCGGTGTTCCGCTCGCGGTGGCGACGTGCGGCACCTCGCTCACCGAGGAGCACCTGCGCCTGCTCGGGCGCTTCGCCAAACGCGTCATCCTCGCCTTCGACGCCGACAAGGCCGGCCAGCGAGCGGCGGCCCGGCTGTACGAGTGGGAGCGCCGCCACGAGCTCGAGCTGGCCGTCGCCGAGCTGCCTGCGGGGAGCGACCCCGGCGAGCTCTCCCGACAGGACCCCGCCGCCCTCGCCGCGGCCGTGCAGAATGCCAAGCCCTTCCTCGGCTTCCGCGTCGAACGCGCGCTGTCGGAAGCCGACTTGAGTACCCCAGAAGGGCGCGTCCGTGCGCTCGACGCCGCGCTCTCGGCGATCGGCGAGCACCCGAACGCCCTCATCCGGGACCAGTACCTGTTGCTCGTGGCGGACCGGACGCGCCAAGACACCGAGCGGCTGCGCCCGTTGCTCGAGGAGGCGCGCCGGGCAGCCGAGCGACGGGCGAGGGACGAGGCGAGCGCTTCCGTCCGACGGAGCGCGCCCACCCAGCGCCAAGTTCACGAGCCAAAGGGCCAGCCCGAGCCGGTCAAGGGGGCCCGCGGGCAAAGCGCGCGGCGTCCGACGGGCGCCCCTGTCGCTTCCCGTCCCGACGCCGACGGCGGCGCCCCGCCCGTGAGCGAGGGCGAGCCACCGCCCTACGAGGACGACGGCCGCTACGAGGACGAGCCGGGCGAGCTCGACCTCGACGGCGCGCCGGTGGGCGTCTTCGCTCCCCGCTCCGATCGCCCGGCCAAAGAGAGCCGGGCGGCCGCCGGGGAGAGCACCCGAGCGTCCGGTCGCCCGACGAGCGACGGTGGTCCCGGCCGCGAGGCGCCGGGCGGACCAAGGGGGCGCGTCGAGGGATCGCGGGCAGGACAAGCCGTCGCCGAAGGGCCACGGCCCGGACGCGACGCGCTGCTGCTCGCCATCCACCGTCCGAGCGAGGTCGCCCAGCTGCTCGACCTAGCGTGCTTCATCGACCCGGTCCAGCGGGCCGCGTTCAGTGCCCTCGGGGAGGCCGCTCAGCTGCACGAGGCGATCGATGCCGCGGACCCCGCGGCAGCCGAGCTGCTCGCCCGCCTGGCAGCGAGCGGCGGCGCCGAGGACCTCGACCCGACGGGAACGGTGTTGCAGCTCGTCGCGGCGGCAGGCCAGGCGGTGCTTCGAGAGCTGCAGTCCGAGGCCCGCCTGACCGCCGACTCCGATCGAGAGCGGTTCGCGGCAACGAATGAGGCCGTGGGGTGGCTGTCGCGTGAGCTGATGACCATGACCTCGCTCGGCGGCTCCGAGGCGGGGAGCGCTGCCGCGTTGGAGGCGGCGGGGAGGTTGGTAGCGTGGCTGGCGCAGCGTCAACGGCTGGGAGAAAGCCCCGGGCTGGAGGGCTGATGAGCGCGAGCGAGGCGTTGGACGGCGGGGCACAGACCCCGAGACGACCACGGACCCGGCGCGAGCACGCCAGCGCCGAGGACCTCGAAGGCGACGAGGCGCTCCGGGCGCTGCGCTCGGGGAGCTTGTCGCACAGCGCGGGTTCCGCGGGCGACCCCGTCCGCAGCTACCTGCGCGAGATCGGACGCGTCTCGCTGTTGTCGGCCGAGCTCGAGGTGCTCTGCGCCCAGCGGATCGAGACGGGACACGAGGCGGCCGAGCGGCTGGCCGCCTGGGAACGGTCGACCGAGGGTCGGCGCCCGAACGACGAGGACCGTCGCCAGGCCCAGTCGGAGGTCACCCAGGGCCAAGAGGCCAAGGACCTGCTCACCGAAGCGAACCTGCGCCTCGTCGTCTCGATCGCCAAGCGGTACCGCAACCGCGGGATGGCCTTCTTGGACCTGATCCAGGAAGGCAACCTCGGCCTGATGCGAGCGGTCGAGAAGTTCGACTACCGACGGGGCTTCAAGTTCTCGACCTACGCGACGTGGTGGATCCGCCAGGCCATCACGCGTGCGGTCGCCGACCAGGCCCGGACAATCCGCATCCCGGTCCACGTCGTCGAGACGATCAACAAGGTGGTGCGGGTCCAGCGCCAGCTCTCCCAGCAGCTCGGCCGCGAGCCGACCGTCGAAGAGATCGCCGAGCGCATCGAGTTCCCCGCCGAGCGCGTCCGCGAGATCCAGCGGATCAGCCAGGACACGATCTCCCTCGAGCAGCCCATCGGCGACGAGGACGACTTCAGCCTCTCGGATCTGATCGAGGACCAAGGGGCGGAGGTGCCGGTCGACGCCGCCACCCGGGTGCTCTTGAACGAGGCAGTCCAGCGCGTCCTGCTCGAGCTGTCGGATCGAGAGCAGGAGGTCGTGCGGCTTCGCTTCGGGCTCGACGACGGGCGAATCCGGACCCTCGAGGAGGTCGGCAAGATCTTCGGGGTCACCCGAGAGCGGGTGCGACAGATCGAGACCAAGACGCTTGCGAAGCTCCGCCAGCCGACCCTCTCTCGCCCGCTTCGCGACTACCTCGAAGCGGACTGATCCCTTGTCCGCCAGTGCTTGCAACAGGTGCGAACGAGTCCTTGTCGGGGCGCTGATCCGGTCGTATAAATAGGAAACGCCGCGCCGGGAGACACGCGGGCGGATCGGAGAGAGCGCGCAACATGCAGGGGGAACCCCGGGAACCGGCAGCGCGGCCGGCCGGGGTGTGACGGGGAGGTTGTGCGTGAGCTCATCGGACCGGACCATCGAAGCGCTCTTCGACGAGCAACGGAAGTTCCCGCCGCCCCCCGAGTTTGCCAAGCGCGCCATCGTCAACTCCGAGGCGATCTACGAAGAGGGCGCCAACTTCGAGGCCTACTGGGCCCGCAAGGCCGAGCGCCTCGTGTGGAGGGCCCACTGGGACCAGGTGCTCGACTGGTCGGGCGCCCCCTTTGCCAAATGGTTCGTCGGCGGCAGGTTGAACGTCACCGAGAGCTGTCTCGACCGCCACCTCGGGGACCATCCCGAGCGCATCGCCTACTACTGGGAGGGCGAGCCCGGCGACCGCAAGACCATCACCTACGCCCAACTGCACTCCGAGGTCTGCCGCCTCGCCAACGCGCTGGCGGAGCTCGGCGTCGAAAAGGGCGATCGGGTGGCCATCTACATGGGCATGGTGCCCGAGCTGCCCGCCGCTCTTCTGGCCTGCGCGCGACTCGGGGCGCCCCACTCGGTCGTGTTCGGGGGCTTCTCGTCCGACGCGCTCGCGGATCGCATCAACGATGCCGAGGCCAAGGTGCTCATCACGTGCGACGGGGCGTGGCGCGGCGGCCAGGTGGTCCCGCTCAAGCAGATGGCCGACGTAGCCGTCGACCGCTGTCCTTCCATCTCCTCGGTGCTCGTGGTCCGCCGCACCGAGAACGAGGTGACGATGACCGAGGGGCGCGACGTCTGGTACCACGACCTCGTCCCCCACCAAAGCGCCGAGCGCCCCGCTACCGAGTGCGACTCGGAGGACCTGCTGTACCTGCTCTACACCTCCGGCACGACCGCCAAGCCGAAGGGGATCGTGCACACTTGCGGCGGCTATCTCACCGGGGCGTCGGCCACCCACCGGATGGTCTTCGACCTCCACGAGGCCGAAGACGTCTACTGGTGCACCGCGGACATCGGCTGGGTGACCGGTCACAGCTACGTCGTCTACGGACCGCTCGCCAACGGGGCGACCTCGGTGCTCTACGAGGGCGCTCCGCAGTACCCGGACAAGGACCTCTTCTGGGAGATCGTCGAGCGGTACCGGGTCAGCTTGCTCTACACCGCACCCACCTCGATCCGGACCTTCATGAAGTGGGGCGACGAGTACCCCGCCCGCCATGACCTGTCGAGCCTGCGCCTGCTCGGCACCGTCGGCGAGCCGATCAATCCCGAGGCCTGGATGTGGTACCGGGAGGTGATCGGCGGCGGGAAGGCCCCGATCGTTGACACCTGGTGGCAG
>JAODBN010000357.1 GCA_025463965.1 Acidimicrobiaceae bacterium | reverse complement strand
GTCCTTCCCGCGCCCGAGGCGCCGCCGAAACCCGTGCCACCGCGGCCGCTCGCGCCCCTTCCGCCAGCACCGGCCGGGGGGCCGGATCGGCGCGGGAATGGGTTGGGTGAGGCGCCGGGGCGACCGGCACCGGAGGCGCGTGGCGACCGTCGAGGACGGCCGGTGCCACCGGATTCGGAGCTGGGCATGGGCGCCGAGGTTACTCTCCCCTGGCAGTCGTCCCGTCCGCTCGGATCTCCAAGAGGCAGCAGGTCGATGCCCGCTCGCGCAGGTGAGCGCCTCTCCGGCGGGCTAGGCGCCGGGTCGGGACGCGGTGAGCTCGCGGACCTCGCCGTAGCGCTCTCGCACCCACGGGGTGGCCGGCGCTTCGAACGTCGCCCCGACGCCATCGTGTGCCCACCGAGGAGGCTCTTGTGCCCGAGAAAGCGTCCAGGCGGCCTGGCGAGCGGCACCGTCGGCGACGTACTCGCCTTCTGGGGCCACCGTCACGGGATAACCCAGCACCGCCGGCGCGATGTGCTGCACCGCCTCGGAACGGCTGCCTCCCCCGACGAGCACGATGCGCTCGATCGTCACACCCTGCGCGACCAGCGCGTCCAAGCCGTCCGCCAGCCCACAGAGCAGACCCTCCACCGCGGCGCGGGCGAGATGGGTCGGGGTCGACGTGGAAAGGCGGAGCCCGTGAATGGCACCGGTCGACTCGGGCCGGTTCGGTGTCCGCTCGCCCTCGAGGTAGGGCACGACGACGAGACCATCGGCGCCCGCCGGCGCACGCAGCGCGAGGCGGTCGAGGGTGGCATGGTCGACGCCGAGCAGAGCGCACGCCGCGTCGAGCACCCGGGCGGCATTCAAGGTGCACGCGAGCGGCAAGTAGCGCCCTGTCGCGTCAGCAAAGCCGGCCACAAGGCCGCTCGGATCCGCTGTCGCTCGTTCGCTCACGGCGAACACGGTTCCGGACGTCCCGATCGAGACCACGACGTCGCCAGGGCCCAGCCCCACCCCGAGCGCCGCCGCCGCGTTGTCGCCGGTGCCCGGTCCGAGGCGCCCGCCGGCCAGGGCCTCCCCCGGGCTCTCCGTTGGGCGGAGGACCCGGGGAAGAACGGCCAGGTGACCGAGGGCCCGTTCGAGGAGATCCAGGCGGTAGGCGCCCGTTGCCGGCGACCAGTAGCCGGTCCCGCTGGCGTCCCCGCGATCGGTCGTGAGCGCGTTCAGCCCGCCACCGGCCGCGCCAGGCAAGGAACCCCGCACACTCCCCGAGCGCCCGGGGGGCATCGCCCAGTCGTCACTTCCGGGGAACGAGGGGCCGTGGCCGCCGAGGCGCCAGGTGAGCCAGTCGTGCGGAAGGCAGACCGCAGCCACTCGCTTCGCGTTCTCCGGCTCGTTCTCGGCGAGCCAGCGCAACTTTGTGACGGTGAACGAGGCCACCGGAACCGTGCCGACCGCCTCGGCCCAGGCCAACGCACCCGTATCCCCGAGGCCCAGCTCGTCGACGAGCTCGGCCGCGGCACGAGCAGAGCGTGTGTCGTTCCACAAAAGCGCCGGCCGTATGACCCGGCCTTCCTCGTCGAGCGCCACCATCCCGTGCTGCTGAGCGCCGACCGCGAGCGCGTCGACGTCGTCGAGCCCTCCGGCCTGCTCGACCGCAGAAGTGAGTGCGGCCCACCAGGCCGTCGGGTCGACCTCTGTGCCGTCCGGGTGGGGCGCACGCCCCTCTCGCAGGAGTGCGCCGGTCTCAGCGTCGCGAACCACCACCTTGCAGGACTGGGTCGAAGAGTCGATCCCGGCGACGAGCGCCATCGGCAGCCGATCGTCTCAGCGGGCGCCGAGAGCGTGCTCGACCGCGAGCTGGTCGAGGTGGACGAACCCGTAGGAGAAGCCGGCGGCCGCCTCGAGGTCGAAGTCTTCGAAGGCCGAGCGGTCGGCGAGCAGCTGCTGATAGCCCTCCCCCTCGTCGAGGGTGGGAACGGCGAGCTCGCCGACCTTGCTGGCCGTCAGGGCCGCCTGCACCTCGGGATCCGCCCGGAACGCGGCGGCGCGCTCCTTCAAGAGCAGGTAGGTGACCATGTTCGCCCGCGCGGACGCCCACACCCCGTCGATGCCCTCTGTCCGAAGCGGCTTGTAATCGAAGTGGCGAGGACCGTCGTAAGCCGGAGCTCCGGAGGGGCCGCCGTTCTCGAGCAGGTCCACGAGAAAGAAGGCGCTCAACAGGTCGCCGTGCCCGAAGATGAGGTCCTGGTCGAACTTCGGCCCGCGCTGGCCATTGAGATCGATGTGGAAGAGCTTCTCCTGCCACAGCGCCTGGGAGATCGAATGGACAAAATTCATCCCGGCCATCTGCTCGTGGCCCACCTCGGGGTTGACCCCGACCATCTCGGAGTGCTCGAGCGAGGTGATGAACGCCAGTGCCGAGCCGACGGTCGGCAGCAGGATGTCGCCACGAGGCTCATTGGGCTTCGGCTCGATGGCAAAGCGCAGGCCGTAGCCGCGGTCGAGCACGAACTCACAGAGAAGGTCCATCGCCTCCTTGTAACGAGAGAGCGCTGCACGGACGTCCTTGGCCGAGTCCGTCTCCGACCCCTCGCGTCCTCCCCAGAACACGTAGGTGCTGGCACCGAGCTCGGCGGCGAGCTCGAGGTTCCGCATCACCTTGCGAATGGCGTAGCGCCGCACGCCGCGGTCGTTGCTCGTGAACCCCCCGTCCTTGAACACGGGATGGGTGAACAGGTTGGTGGTCACCATCGGCACCACCATGCCGGTCTCGTCCAACGCCTCACGGAACCGGGTGATCTGCTTTTCCCGGGTCCCCTCGTCAGAACCGAACGCCACGAGGTCGTCATCGTGGAAGGTCACACCCCACGCGCCCAGCTCGGCGAGTCGATGCACCGCTTCGACCGGATCGAGAGCCGGCCGCGTGGGGTCACCGAACGGGTCCCGCGCTTGCCAGCCGACCGTCCACAGGCCGAACGAAAAGTGGTCCTCTCGCGCCGGTGTTGGTGTCATGACGTCCTCCCCTTCGGATCGCTCCCCCGATGAACTTAGGCTGGCGCCCAGAGCCACAGTGCCACGAGCACTCAACTGCACCCGGACACGCAGACAGAACAGGCGACCGAGCGCGACGAAACCCCTTTCCGCCGTGCGCTTCGCACAGCGGAAAGGGGCTTCGCTTCAAGAAGTATTCCGGCAGCGACCTACTCTCCCAGGGAGTCTCCCCCCAAGTACCATCGGCGCGGGCGGGCTTAACGGCCGTGTTCGGGATGGGAACGGGTGGATCCCCGCCGCCATGGCCACCGGAAACCTGAGCTCGACGGCCCGGTGACGCGGCCAGAGGCCGATGTCGAACCGGGCCGCCGGGACGCGCTTAGCGCAGTCCCTTTGAGCCTTCCATAGCGAGCACGAGCGAGAGTCCAAGCCCTCGGCCGATTAGTACCGGTCGGCTGAACACGTTACCGTGCTTACACCTCCGGCCTATCAAAGTGGTGGTCTAACCACAGGCCTTACCAGGTTAACCCTGTGGGAGATCTAATCTTGGAACGAGCTTCGCGCTTAGATGCTTTCAGCGCTTATCCCTTCCGCAGGTCGCAAACCAGCCATGCCCTTGGCAGGACAACTGGCACACGAGAGCTGCGTCCGTCCCGGTCCTCTCGTACTAGGGACAGCCTTC
>JAODBN010000332.1 GCA_025463965.1 Acidimicrobiaceae bacterium | reverse complement strand
GGCGAAGTCCTTACCGGGCGGGCATCCTCCGGGATTGCCCTTGGGGCTGATGAAGTGGTAGCAGGCATTGCCAGGAACTCCGTGGTTCTCGACGCCCAGCCCCTCCATGATGTCCATCTCGCCGTCTTTCGGCCAGGACTGCCCATCGCCCCAGAACGCCGGCCAGTCCGCCGTCCCCGAGCCGGTAGCGGGAAGGTAGACGCGGGCTTCGGCGAACCCGTAGGTGTAGGAGAACTTCGAGTCCGTCGTGACGATCCCCGAGGTGTACGGCCGCAGCACACCACCGCAGGTGTGGGCCTGGGCGATGAGCGAGAGGCGCAGGGATCCGCCCGACACGCTGACTCGCGTGGGGCTGTAACACTCGAGTTCCTCGCTGTTCACGGGCTGGGTGATGCCCGAGCCGAACCATCCTGAGGTCCAGCGCGAGGTGTCGAGGGACGTCCCGTTGAACTCCTGATCCAGCACGGAATGCCAGGTTCCCGGGTCACCGACAGGACCGGCCGTCGCCGACTTGGCGACTGCTGGAGTGCTCTTGCTCACCGTCACCGAGCGGGTCTGGGTCGCCGTCTTGGTCGAAGTGCTCGAGCTGGCCCAGCAGTTGAAGTACGGGCTGCCCTGACGTGGCACGTGGCGAAAGCAGCGCTCCCCCGGAACCGGACTGCCCACGTGCGTCGGCGCCGCGGGGTGCACCGTGCCCGGCGTGGCCGCCAACGGGATGCCCAGCAGCATCGCGGGCGCGATGATTAATCGCGACAACATAAGAGACTCTCTCGTTTCGTCTGGTGCCCGGAAGCCGATTCGCCGGTGCGGCACGTTCTGCCATCAGGGCGGGGCCAGGGTCGGGCCCACTTTCGCCAACGAAGCGGCCAGAAGCACCGCCGGTTCCATACCGTTGGATGGAGAGCGGCGCAGCTACCCACCAACGGTGAAGATCAAACCACGCTCAGTGCTCAAATTGCAAGACTCTTTGCCGCAATATAAATCTGCGCCGGCGCATTGGCGGCCCGCGAGAGGCAACCCGGTGCCGGCAGGCCCTTGCACAATTACGACAGGAGACCCGGAGATCCGGGTTCCGAAAGGATCCGCCCGGGCGAGGCACCGACCACGAGAACCCCCGCTTCGGTCAGTCGGCGAACGCGTTCTCCTGGCGCAGCGAGGCACCGTCTTTGCGGGCTCCCCGGATGGTCGACAGAACCTGGGGGAGGAAGAACAGCCCTTCTGCAACGGTGCATGCGAGCCACCCGATGCACAGGCCCTGAAGACCGCCGAGCGCCCCGCCCACCGCGGCGCCGGCGACTTCGGCGACGGCGCACGTCCCGGCGACCCACGCCGCTTGAGTCAGGCGTCCCTGGGCGCGGCGGATCGTCACATAGTGGTCTTTTATGACATACGGCAGCCCGATGGGCAGCATCAGCCGCAACAAGATTGTCCCGTGATCGGCATACTCGCCGCCGAAGACCGAGAGCACCCATCTCGAGGTCGGTTCCAGAACGAGGAGCACCCCAAGCGAACAGGCAATTCCGAGAGGAAACGTCCTTCGCACGTTGTCGCGCAGGCGCTCCTCGCCCTCGCTCGCCTCGACGAACAGGCTGGTCGTCAGCAGGTACGGAAGGCCGAGCGCGGAAACCGAAACCAGCTGGGCGATGGAGAAGTACGCCATCTCGCTCGGAGCCGCGATCAAGGCGGCGACGAGCGGCACGAAGTAGCCCACCGAGGAGATCGCCAGGTTGACGTAGTGGTGGCGCAGGGCGAGCCCGCCGTGGAAGCGCAGCATGCGCACGTGCGCGTGGAGGCGCCCGCGTCCGGACCTGACGCTGGAACGCCCGAGCACGCGGCGCGCCACGAGCAGCGACGCGAGC
Organism: Acidimicrobiaceae bacterium; assembly: GCA_025463965.1. Lineage (GTDB taxonomy): Bacteria > Actinomycetota > Acidimicrobiia > Acidimicrobiales > Bog-793 > JAODBN01. Next base: position 3,817 of record JAODBN010000332.1, on the reverse strand, counting down.
ATCGAAAGGTCCCACCCCCCGAGCAGCCCGGCGGGATTGCGGGCGAAGGAGAAGACACAGATCGGCACGAAGGCCAGCTTCAAGGTCGCGCTCAGCGCATTGCGCGCCAGCTGGAGCGGACCGCGCCTGAGGCCGATCGCCGCCGCGTCGAGCACCACTCCGGCGGTTTGGATGCCGGTCCCGAGCGCGAACAACATGGCGTCGAGCGGATCCGCACCGATCCGACGAAAGCTCGGCCCGAGCCACGGAGAAACGAGCCAGGCGACGAGGGCCAACGAGACGGTGACGGTCACCGCAGCGCCTAGACACGCCCGGATGAGGTCGCGCCGTTCCTCCTCCTCGTCGATCTGGCCGAGCTGCACGAGAAGCAGCGAGGCCGTCCCGAGCACGCCCACTGCGCCGAGCAGGGTGGCGACGAAGATCGCTGCGGTTGCGATCCCGAGCGAACGCGACGAAACGACGTGCGCGGCGAGGGTCCAGTAGGCGAAGCCGAGCAGCACCGTGACCGCTTGGGTGGCAACGAGGTAGGCGAAGCGGCCGAACAGATCCTGACCAGCCAGCAGCGAGCGGACCTGGCGACGCGCCGCCGTCCGCAACGATCCGCCGGCGAGCGGACTGGGGGAATCGCGGTCTGCGCCTCGCTCGCCCGGCCGCCCGGCTTGGGCGCTGGCATCGGCCATGGGCGAACCCACGACCGATGTTTCGAACGAGCGAGAGCTCTTGTTGTTCGTCTTTGGGGCGAGATCGCTGGCCGCTCGGGGCGCTGACGACGCGCCCTCTGCGGCGCAGGTCATATCGGAGCGGCATCTCCCAACGTGGGTGCCCCGACCAGTTGTTCTGGCATCACCGCCGAACGGCTCTGGTCCTCCTCGACAGCGGGCTCGCGCAAGATGGCAAGCACCCTTGGCAGGAAGTACGCGCCTTCCACGACCGTGCAGAGCGACCAACCGAGGCAGAGCCCGGGTAGTCCTGCCACGACGCCCCCGGCGACGCCCGCACCGATCTCCGCCAGAGTGCACAGGGCGGCCACCCGAGCGGCCTCTCCGAGACGGTTCTGGGCCCGTCGCACCACGACGAAGTGGTCCTTGACGACATACGGGATACAGGCGATCAACAAGAAGCGGAGGAGCACGGCCCCGTGCGCCGCGTACTGGTGGCCGAACACCGACAACAAGACGTTGGCCCCGGCCTCGAGGACCAAGACGGCAAGGCCAGAACAGACGATCCCGAAGGGAAACGTCCGGCGCACCGCGTGTCTGAGCTGCTCGGCTCCTTGAGGGACCTCCGCAAACAGGCTGGTCATGAGCAGGTATGGAAGTGCGAGCGCACAGCTGGCGATCAGCTGGGCGATCGAGAAGTAGGCAAGCTCTCGCGGCAGGGTGACAAGGGCGGCGACGACCGGCAGGACGTAGCTCACCGAGGTGATGGCGACGTTGATCAGGTGGTGCCGGAGCGCGACAGCGCCTCTTCCACGCACCATCGCCCAGATGCGGTACTCGGCGCGGACCGGAACCCGGTCACTGTGCCGAAAGCCGAGCAGACGGGGAACCATGAGCAGCGACAACAGCATCGACAAGTCCCAACCGGCGAGCAGCCCGGTGGAGTTGCGCAGCCCGAGCAGAAGGGCAGCGGGCAGCAAGGCGAGCTTGAGCAGCGCGGCGACCAGGTTGCGACCGAGTTGAGCCCGGCCCCGGTGGAGGCCGATCGCCGCCGCGTCGAAGAGGATGGCGGCGGTCTGGATCGTCGTGCCCGCGATGAAGAGGAACCCGGTCACTGGGTTCGAACCGACGCGCCGGAAGCTCTCCCCCAGCACGGGGGAAGCCCCCCAGGCGACGAGCGCCAGAAGTGTCGTGATCAGCGCACCGACGGTGACACACGCACGGATGAGGGCGCGCTGTTCTTCCCTGCTGGTGCGCTGCAGCTGGAGAACGAGGATAGAGCCCGCTCCGAGGATGCCGAGGGTGCCGAGAAGGGTGGCCACGAAGACGGCCGAAGTTGCGAGCCCGACCTGGGTCGCCGGCATGAATCGCGTGGCGAAGCCCCAGAAGACGAAACCGAGCACGACCGTGACGGCCTGAGTGGCGACTAGGTAGGCGAACCGGCCGAAGAGGTCCTTGCCCGCGAAGACGCTCGCGAGCTGGCGCCGGGCAACCCCGGTGAAAGAACGGCTCTCCGTGACGTTGTCGCTCGTCATCATGCCGGCTGGGGGCTCTCGATCTCCACGGCGGGCTCCTCGTGGCGCGGCGAGTAGGTCAGCGCAAAAGACGGCACATCCGTGCCGACAACCCCCCTAGGCGGGCCGAAGTGCACGAGCAGGTGTGACTCCACCAGCTCGCAGACATCCTGACGAGCGGCGCTCGTGAACAGCGAGTGGTCGACATGCTCCACCGTCTCGAAGCGCAGCAGACCGGCGGCTACGAGTGGGCGCGTAAGCCACCGGCAGCGCCGGAACGGTCGCGCCTCTCGGTGGCCCGCGACGAACAGAGTGTCCACCTGCGCCTTGGCGAGTCGCTGCAAGACCTTTGCCGGGCTGCGGTGGACACCGACGACGTCGAGCAGCCACCACAGCACCCCGAGCGAGTCCAAGAAGCGCTCGAAGGGGGCGCCGTAGCGGATCTTGTCGACGACCGGGTGGTGGGCGATCTTCAGCGCGAACGGGTTCCGGCGCAGCCAGCGGATCATCGGGTGAACCGGCTGCACCGTCTGGCGCTCCGCGGCGAGCGGCAGACCCGCGCGGACCTCGGCGGGATCGAAAAAGAGCACCGGATTGAGCAGGCAAACCCCCTTGGGCGCGTGCACGACGCCGATTTCGGCGGCGTGGTAGGCGCCCGAGCAGATCCCGACGAGCACGACGTTCGACGGGTCGCTCGGAGAGACCGCCTCCATCACCTGAACGATGTCATCCAGCGCCTCCACCGGATGGGTGCTGCTCGGCCCGGGGCCGCGGGGGCTGTCACCGATGCCGCGAAGGTCGAAGCGGACGCTGCGCATCCCGAGCAGCGCCAGTCGTCGTGCGACCTCGACCCAGATCCGTCCGGGACCCACGTGACGAAGCAGGCCCACGTTGAGGAGCAGGATGGTCGGACCGCCCGAGGCGCCGCTTGCCGGCTCGGCCACGATGCCGAACAGTCCCGGCCCACCGAGACTTACCGTCTGCTCGCGGACCACTCCCCCGTCGACTGCAAGGTCGATCGGCCGGCCGGTACGGGGCGCCTCGACATGGTGGCTCCCGGATGCAAGCACGCGCGGGAGCCACGAGAGCAGGTCATCGATCGTGGCCTGAGGGACGACCGAATCACCCGGCTGGACGTTCACGAACTCGCTCTGGCCGTCTGCCGGGCGGCACTCGAACTCCTGTCCTTGCAACGCGCCATGGAGAACCTCGTCGCGGGCCCGGTCCGAGCGCTCGAGCAACAGCAGATGCCTCGCCCACCGGACTTCGGTGGGCTCAAGCTTCAGCGCTCGCAGCTCACGGCCCATGGAAGGCGAGAGGACGATCGAAAGAAGCTCGACCGAGCCGGCAGGGTCCTCCTTGGTGGCCCCGACGCTCAAAAGCTTGAGTGCCCGCTGCTCTCGCAATAGCCCCCGGCCTTGCGAGCACGGGTCCCAAAGAGCGAGGGCTTCGATGTCACCGTCGCGTTGCGCGGCGAGCGCGGCGAGGGTAGCTCCGAGGCGTAGCCCGACGAGGCCGACCTGCGTCGCCCCGAGCCGCCGGACCTCTCGCACTGCGCACGTGATGTCTTCGACCCAGTCGTCCACCGACTCCACGTCCTCGCTCCGGCCCGACGAGTCCCCGGTACCGCAGTAGTCGAAGCGG
>JAODBN010000296.1 GCA_025463965.1 Acidimicrobiaceae bacterium | reverse complement strand
GAGCCCAGCGCACCAGCTGGTCCCGCTCCTCGTCGGTGAGCTCGAGCAGCGCCGTTGGTCGACCAGTCCGTGCCATGCCACAGCATAACACCATTATCTAACGAATTAGTGGCGCAGGACACTAGTTGGATAAGGCCGTACCGCCCCACCTGGAGAAACCGACATGATCCGTATTGCTGGCGCGTAGCCAGCCCTAGGGCAAGGTTGGGAGCACCGTGGACAAAGGACCATCGCAAGGTCCTCGCGGCAGCCATCGTCCTCGGCGAACCTGCCCAGCGACCGGGCGGTTCAACCCGTCGATGGTCACATTCAGCCCACTCCTTGCGGGGTGAGTGGCTGCTGACGGCATTCCTACCGCGGCGGGAAGGACAGGCCGCCGTGGTTGTCGAAACTGCGGCAGACAACGATAGGAGCGAGAGGATGAGGATCACCGTATTTGGGAAGGGCAACGTGGGAGGCGGGCTCGCCAAGCTATGGTGAAAGCGCCGACCATGAAGTCACGCGGCTTGGTCGGCATGGCGGCGACGTGTCACGCGCTGAAGTCGTGCTGCTGGCAATTCCGGGCGGAGAGGTCGTCAACGCAATCGATAAACTGAGCGGCTTGGCGGGAAAGACGGTGATCGACGCGACTAACCGGTTCGGCGTCGACCCGCCGCAGGGATTCGTATCCAAAACCGAGTTCATAAAGTCCAAGACAGAGGGGCCGACGGCGAAGTCGTTCAACGTCAACCTTGCGGCACTGTACGGCCAACTCGGCGAGGCGCGCGTCAGGCCGAGTAATCTGTGGTGCGGCGACGAAGAGGCGCGCGAGGTAGTCGAGAAGCTCAACCGCGACGCCGGCTATGACCCCATTTACACGGGCCCGATCCAGAACGCAGCGGCACAAGAGGACGTAGTCAGCCTCATCTTCGCTATCGGCGAGGGGATGGGCCCCTTCTTCTATCGGTTCGCGCCCGTCGATCAGTTTTGAGCCAACGCAAACGAGCAAACTCGTAGGAAATTTGGGGCGACGCTAGCCAGAACGGCTGAAGCAGTGCATAATCAGGGCTGAGGGCCACCGAATCCTCTCGGCCTCTCCGTCCTGGCTAGTTGTCGCTTAAGCGGCGTTGGTTTTGGACTCCGTCGCGGCTTTGGCAATGGCCTTCTGATCGGGGGTGCCAAAGGCCTTCCATACCGCGAGGATGTCGATATATTCGAGGATTTCGACGATCTTGTCGTCGCGGAATTTGAACAGCCAATGATAGGTCTGGTCGTAGCTGCCGCCAGATTTCAGCGGCATCTTCCCGTCGGCTACGACCGACACACGATCGTCCTGGGCGGTTATTTCGCGATAGGTCAACTTGGTCGGTCCGGCCTGGGCATCGAAGATCGACGGCAAAAGCGCCAGAATCGCAGCTTTGTCGTGGGTCCCCGAAAAGGCCGATCCGGGCGAGACCCAATACTGCAACTCAGGAGCCAGCATACTGGCCATCGTCTCGCCATCGCTGGCCTGCAAAGCGTCGAGGTAGTCCTTCAGAAGCTGAACATTGCGGGACTCGGACATTTTATCCTCCATCACTTGAACAGTCGCCATCGGACGACAGCAGGCTTGGGCCATCTAGAACTCCCTTGGTGCTTTCTCGGAGTCGTCTCGTCACTTGCTCCGGGCCGCGGCGAGCGCACTCAGGATCTCGGGCGGGCTTGGAGGTTCGGTGGTCCCCGAGATTGTCAGCGTCGTGAAGTTGTCGAACGACCCGCTGGCGCCCTGGCCATAGATGCGGGTCCGACCGGCAGCATCTCGCTCCGGGGGAGAAACCGCCGGAATCGAGACGCTCAGCCCTGGAGCTTCGGGATGTTGGAACGGGAACGCGTCAAGCAGCGAGAACAGGCCGTGACCGAAGCGCACCGAATTGAGCTGGTCCGCCAACCGCTCTCCACTGCCAAGGGAGGGGTACGTCCCCGTGAACGGCAGCCACTGCTTGTCGAGAGGGATCCCGACGTTCGGCACGTGCGCGATCAGCTGGTGATCGAGGAAGTAGTCGACCCAGGCGTCTCCCGACCAAGCGTCGGCGTCAAGGCGAGTAAGCGCGATGTCTACGTGATGCGCGACATCGGGTCGCACGGGAACTTCCCGGATGATCTGCGTGTACATCGTGTCGATGCCGACATCGGCAGCGTCGTAGCACTCCGGATTCGAGACATTCGCGGTAACGGTGGTCGGGAGCCGTTCGATCAGGGCGAAAGCCGCGTCCGAGGAGATGAACCAATCGAACACTTGGCCCGTGCAGAAGTCGAGCATGTTCATCACGAGCGCGGCCTGCTGTCCCTGCAGCACTCGCGCGCTGTACTCCCGTATCCGGGGTGAGTCGACGTCGGACGGCCACGAATCCGACGGGGCGTAGACGCCACGTTGAACAAGGTCGGGCACCGTGCCTGGCGTCGACGCCCTGATGTCCGAGGAAAGCACGATCGTGCCGTTCTCAGGCACCGGAAACGTCCGCGTCGAGACCGCCATGTACTTGACATGGTCGCTGATGCCGACGTCAGATGTCGTCTGGAATGGAGCCGCGCTCAAGTCGAGGCGTCCGTCGTCGAAGCCGCGGGTGTCGTTGACTCCCATCTCTCCGAGACCGTAAGGCGTGAACCACTTCTCGGCGTACTTGGTCAACGAGTAGCCAGGCGCGGCGAAGTCGTCGTAGACCTCAAATCGCCAGGATGGCGTTTGTTCGGTCGAGACACCGTTTACGACAAGGCTCATCTGAGACCGGCCTCGGCCTCGGCCTCGGCCTGCGGGCACTGTTGCATAGACCTCAGGTTCGTCCCGAGCCAGGTGAGGTGTCCTCACCGGATGATGATGATTTTCCCGGCGCGCATCCGCCGGGTGCGCTCAGCCAGGGGACCACGGACGGTTTCGGTTGGCGTGGGCGCTCGTCATTTCGGGTTGGCGATATGCCGTTAGCCTCGCTAGTCTCATTCATACGATGTCGGTCTCGCCGGTATTTGTCGGAGTTCGAGCAGTTCGAGGCCAAGCGCCTCGATCTGCGCAAGGACGCCGAACAACGCTGACTGATCCTCGAGCGAGCCGGTGAGCACGGTCTCGCTGCCTTTCAGCTCAGACCCCATCGAGGGAAAGGCCGACAGGGCGGTAGCTCCGAGTCGGCCCTTTATCCGGATCGTGTACAAGCCGGGCGTTGTGGCCACGCTGTCATGCTGCAGCCCGGCCTAGTGAGCCGGCGACGCCGGAATCTGGTGATTGTGCGCATGCAGGTGCGTCGCGCTACTTCGATGAGGTTCAGGAGCGCGCGGTTGAGAGGAGTCTCAGCTCCCGTGCGCGTTGAACGGCAGCAGAGCGATCACGCGCACCGAGTTTCGAATAGATGTTGCGGATGTGCGTGTTGACCGTGTTCACGGAGACGTGGAGCTCGCGCGCGAGGTCGGGACGCGTCATGTTTGTGGGTAGAAATCGCAGTACACGTAACTCGCTTGGGCTGAGCTCCTCGAGATGCGGTAGGCGCTCTCGGATGGTGCTCGACGCGGACGCTCCTCGCAACAGGTCGACGATGTCGGCGAGCAGGGCACCATGAGCCGTCTTGTGACGCGGGAGCGCGTCGAGAAGTTCCGCCGCTTCGGTCATTGCAAATGGGAAGATCAGCCGGTCCGGCTCGGCGGTCGCGAGCGCTGCCTCGGCTGCGGCGGCGGCGGCGTTTCGATCCCCCAGGTATAGGTGCGCTGTCCCAGCAAGCAAATGCGCTTCAACGAGCGTGAACGCGGGTACGGCCGGGGGCGTGATGTCCCGAAGTTCTCGGAGTACATCCAACGCCGCGACGGGGTCTCGATCCGCCATGCAGATCACCGCACGCGCGTTATAAATCGCGCCCATCTCCTCGGATCCGGCCGAGAATCCGCTGAGCGTCGCGCGCGCCTCATCTGGCATCCCAAGGCGAGCCTGCGTCGCCGCGAGCCATCCGGCAATCAGCGGCGCGAGAGCGTGGACGCCTGTGAGTAGCGACTGCGCTTGCGCGGCCGCCGAGAAGTCGTCGAGCGCCGATTGATGCCGCCCGCGACCCGCGTGCAACATGCCGGTGGCTACATGCAGAAGCACTGCGGCGGCGGGGTCAGCGGGTGCCTGGGCGACCTCCCAGGCGCGGCGTAGCCAGCGCTCTCCCTCGTCGAACTCGCCCATCCAGATCGCCATGGCGCCAACCGACCCAAGCGCGGGCGCGAGTATTGGCCGATCATCCAAGCCATGGCGCTCCGCCAGGGCTAACGCCTGCAGGCCGCGTTCGCGTGCGGTCGCGAATGAGACGAGGTCGGACGGGAAACCTTGATGCGAGCGACACGCGACTTCCAGGTAAGGTCGGCCGATCGTCTGGGCGAGCGCGGCTCCCTCGGAGAGGTGCCGCTCGGCGTCAGCGAGTCGCCCGGACCATGTCTCGACGATCCCGAGATTCATCAGTGCGACTCCCCGCAGCTCGCTACTCATCACCATCGGTTCGCTCGATTCGGCTGCGATCGAAGCATCAAGCAGATTCACTTGCCCGATTACTTCCGTGAACTGACCGCTACGTCGCGCCAGCGCCAACCGCAGGGAGGCGATGGCCACCGTGAGGCGAGGGCGGCGGGCGGGGTGTCTTGGACGTGGGACTCGGCCAGAGCCAGCTGAACGGCCGCGTCCTCCAATCGTCCCTGGGCCAGTTGGGTAGCCGCGCGGGCTAGCGCCAGGTCAGGATGATCGACTGATGCGCCACCGGGGAACGACCGCAGCAGCGCGCCGATCGCCCCCTCTTGCCCGTCGAGCGTCAAACTGAACAAGTGGTCTGCGAGCATCCGGGCCGCATCGGGCCAGTCGCCGGCCGCGAGCGTGTGTCGCACGGCCTCGACGATGTCCCCGTGCTCAGCGAACCACCGCGCGGCCCGACGGTTGAGGTCAGGAACCTGATCCGCCAAGGTTCGGCGGAGCTCCAGGCGTAGGAAATCCGCCAGAAGCTGGTGGTAGCGAAACCAGCTGCGCTGAGCGTCGAGCGACACGACGAACGCGTTGGCTTCCTCCAGTTCCAGCAGCATCTTCTCCGAGCCAGCGCGGCCTGCCAGCAGGTCGGCGAGCTCACCGTTCATCCGGTCGACAAGGGAGGTTCGCAACAGCATGTTCTGAACCTCACTCGGTTGGCGTTCCAGCATCTCGGCCATGAGGTACTCCCCGACCGCCCTGTCGGTGCCGGAGAACTCAGCCACGAACCGCTCGGGGTCCGGGTGACCGCTGAGCGAGATCACCGCGAGGCGAAGGCCGGCCGCCCAACCTTCCGTGCGCTGGTACAAGGCGGCCACCCCGGCGTCGGATAGACCCAGCTCGGACACAGCAAGCAGTTGGCGTGTCTCGCGCTCGGTGAACTGTAGATTCACGGCTCGGATCTCGGCGATCTCGTCGGCGAGCCTGAGCTGGTGCAGCCTGATCGCCGGATCACGGCGAGACGACAGCACCACGCGCGCAGAGCTCGGCAGAATCCCGAGCAACTGCTCGAGCTGCCTGAGGGCGTCAGCTGACCTCAGCTCGTGGAGATCGTCGATGATCAGCACGACGGGTTCGACTTGCTCGGCGACCGCCGACAGAATCCTCTCGACCACTTGGTCGTCGTCAAGTGCAGCAGTCGGGACCGGTGGCGTCTCAGGGTCGATCCGGCGCGCCGGGCCTCGGATCGCGTCGAGCACGGCCCACCAGAACCGCTGCGCATTCTGTTGATCTCGGTCGACGGACACGAACGCGACACGACGAAGGTTGGTCGAGCGGTCAGCCCATGCGCGCAACAACGAGGTCTTCCCACTTCCAGGCGGCGCCGAGATGACCGTCACGCGTTTGGTCACCGCACGATCCAGCACCTGGAGAAGGCCTTCCCGGTCGATCAGGCCCCGGGTGGGCGAAACGTCCGTTGAGGTCGGGTGCGCGGTACGGACCAAGGCGCCCCCTCCCCACCATTCGTCGCGCCCAAATTCGCACAGACGCTACTCGCTCTGTGCGGTACCGCACATAGACGCAGGCAGGAGTTTTGGGCGGTGCTAAGGGATCAGCCGGTCGAAGACCTCGCACAACACCGGGTAGCACTCACAGGACGCCGTCTCGAGCCCGGGGCGGTCGGTCACCGCTACCCGACCCCGTTGGTAGCGGATGAAACCGGCCTGTTGCAGGATCCCGGCGACGAGGCTCACGGAGGCCCTCCGGACCCCGAGCATCTGCGCGAGGAACTCCTGGGTGAGCGGGAAGTCGTCCGCACCGACCCGGTCATGTGTCAGCAGCATCCAGCGCGCACAGCGCTCCTCGATCGAGTGCAGTCCGTTGCAAGCCACCTGCTGGGAAATCTGACTGAAGAACGCTTGCGTATAGCGCCGAACGACGGCCGCCAGCGCGGTGTCCTCGGCGAGCCGGGCGGTGAATACCTGGGCGTCCATCCGAAGCGCTCGCCCCGGGACCTGGACCTGAAGCAGCTCCGTCGGGTTGAGGACGGCGGCTCCCCACGAGAGGGAGACGCCGACGAGACCCTCGTTGCCGATGGTCGCCACCTCGACGCCCGGGGTTCCTTCGAGGCGCGTTAGGAGCGAGACGACGCAGCTGAGCGGGAAGTACACGCTGTCGATGCGGTCGCCAGCGCAGCAGAGCTGCTCTTTCATCTTGAGCTGAACCTCGTCCACCTCGGTGGCGAGCCGTTCCTGTTCATCCGCCGCCAGCGAGTCGAGGAGGCGATTTCCTTTCGGCAAGAAGGTTGCTTGCCCGGTAGTCACCGCAGACGATCCTCCTCGGCCATGAGAATTAGTCGCAACTTTACTGGGCCGTGTCCGGCGCTGTTTGAGGGATGAGGTCGGGTGCGCACGCGTCGACCGGACCCTCGATGCGCCGCGTGGCGTGACGCCGAGCCGATCAGTGAGCTTGTCCACGCGCCGGAGGATGGCCCCAAGGCCCTGGGACTGGATCGCTGTAAAGCTGAGATCGAGAGTTCAACCCGAATTCCGCGGGATCTCGCTTGCCCTGCCGCGTAGGGCGCAAAGTGAACTAGGGGTTTCTCAGATGCTGCCCCGGCGCGACGTTCGCAGAATGGCTGGCGACGCCATCCCCGGGAGGCAATCGATGACCAACGAAACGAGTGAAACCGGTTTGACACAGGGGGTGGCCGGGAGCGCCGGTCGGACTCGCTGGTTCGTGCTGGCTCTGATCATCGCCGCCCAGTTCATGGTGGTGCTCGACATCGCGATCGTGAACGTGGCGCTGCCCTCGATCCGCACCGACCTTCACTTCTCGCAGGAGAACCTGCAATGGGTGATCACCGCCTACTCGATCCTCTTCGGCGGCGTCCTGATGCTCGGTGGACGCCTGGCCGACCTGCTCGGTCGCCGGCTCCTCTTCGTCGTCGGGCTCGCGCTCTTCACCGTGAGCTCGCTCCTCGACGGTCTCGCCTGGTCCGCGGGCTCGCTGATCGCGTTCCGCGCGTGCCAGGGACTCGGCGCGGCGCTGGTCTCCCCGGCGGCCCTGTCGATCCTGACCACGACCTTCACCGAGGGCCGCGAGCGCAACGTTGCGCTCGGGATCTGGGGCGCCGCAGCCGGAAGCGGCAGCGCGGTCGGCGTCCTCCTCGGCGGCGCGCTGACAAGTGGCTTCAGCTGGCCCTGGATCTTCTTCGTCAACGTCCCGGTCGGAGTACTCGTGATCGCGCTGTCCACATTCTTCCTGCGAGAGAGCCGCGCGGAACTCGAGGACCGTCGCTTCGATTTCTCCGGTGCCGTCTCGATCACCGGCGGCCTGGTTCTGCTCGTCTACGGCATGACGCGAGCGGCCCAGCACGGCTGGGGAACCGGCGAGACAATCGGACTGCTCGCGGGAGCAGCCGTGCTGATCGTCGCGTTCTTCGTGATCGAGTCGCGGTCGCACGCACCCCTCCTCCCGCTCACGATCTTCCGCCTCCGCACGCTGACGGCTTCGAACGTGGCCGGGCTGCTGATGGGCGCGGCGCTCTTTTCGCAGTTCCTCCTCCTCACGCTGTACATGCAGGAGGTGCTGCACTACTCGGCGATCAAGACCGGTGTCGCCTACGTGGGACTCACCCTGACGACCATCGCGTTCTCCACCGTGGCCCAGGCTCTCGTGACCCGGGTGGGCGTCCGGCCGATCATGCCGCTCGGGCTCGCGCTGTCGACCGTCGCGCTCGTGCTGTTCGCGCGAGTGCCGGTGCACGGTCACTACTTCACCGACCTGTTCCCGCCGTTCCTGATCAGCGGGCTCGGCCTCGCGCTCGCGTTCATCCCGATGTCGATCGGCGCCCTGACCGGCGTGCAGCCGGCCGAGGCGGGGGTCGCTTCCGGGCTGATCAACACGTCGCAGCAGGTCGGCGGCGCCATCGGCGTCGCGGTCGCGGTGACCATCGCAACCTCGTTTACGAACCGCTACGTCGATGCCCACGTCGGTTTAAGCGCGTTCAGCGGGCCCGCGCTGACCCACGGCTTCCACATCGCGTTCTACGTGCTCGCCGGGCTGGCGGCGGCCGGTGCGCTGATCTCTGCGCTCATGCTCGAATCCCGCCCGGCGCAGCCGGAACTGCAGCCCACGAGCGAGGCGTTCGAACTCGAGCAAGCCTGACCGTAACGACGATCAAGTCGCGGCGTGACGACCCCACATTGCGTCTTACCGGGCTCTGATCGAGCTCTGTTCGCTTTCCAACCGAGCGAGGAATGTTTATGTGTTTCGATACTGCGGACACGACGCTCCCCGAGTTCCTCCTCGAGCATGCGCGGAAAGTACGGATTGCCCGGTGACTGCGTTCGTCGATGAGTGGGAGGAATGCGTCGCGACGTGCACCGCTCACCTGCGAAGTGCTCTTTTGATCCTTGATGACCTCGCTTATCATCCGCAGTCTGCACTTGAGGACGCGTTTGCGTATGACCTCGCGTCCAGAGCTACTTGTGGGGCTCTCGTCTCCCTCGATGAATGTCAACCATTGGGCGCTCCCGCGGCACTTCCGGACATCAAGACCGGCACCTACACAATCGACCCGATCCATAGCTGATCGACGAGCGGATCGCGTCAAATCCAGACTTCGTCGGGCTCGTCCACCACTTCGTTGCAGATCGGACAGAAGTACCGAACTTCGAGCGGGGTCGAGCACGCACGGTGGACAAGGTTCTCGCCCTCTTGCCCCGCGCGGGCTCCCCAGACCGCCAGGTGCTGAATAGCACCCGCGAGATCGCGGCCGACGTCCGTGAGCTCGTATTCGTAGCGAGGGGGTCGGTTCGTATACGCGGTCGCGATGACGACTCCGCTCTGCTCGAGCGCGCGCAGGCGGCTTGTCAGCACGTTCGTGGAGATCCCCGGCATCGCGAGTCCGAGTTCACCGAAGCGGCGGGGACCGTCGAGCAGCGCCGCGACCGCCAGCAACGTCCAACGATCGCCGACGCGTTCAAGCGCACGCGTGAGGCCTGCACTGGTCGTTGACTCGGCTGTGGGTTCGGTGGCGCTCATGAGCTCTCCATCTCGTCGTCCTGCCGCTGTTGCCGGCCGCGCATCGCATAGCGAAGACGCCGCTATCCTAGTGGTTACTTGTTGATTGCAAGTTACCAGTAAGGAGTCCGACAGCATGCCCCTCGCCCTATCAGAAGAAGTATCGACAACCATCCGAGCGCTCGTCGAGAAGATCGGTCCGGCCGTCGTTGGCATCAACCGCCGAGGGAGTGGTGTCGTGATCGCGGACGGTCTTGTCGTCACGAACGTCCACAACCTCGACGGTCCCGAGGTCGAGGTGACCTTCGCCGGAGGACAGACGGTGACCGGCAATGCCGCCGGAGCAGACGTGGACCGCGACCTCGCGGTGATTCGCGTCGAGACCGCGGGCGTCGTCCCGTTCGTCGACGCCTCGAATCAGTCCCAGATCGGCGATGTGGTCTTCGGTCTCTCACGCCCGGGAGGACGTGAGCTCCGGGTTACGGTCGGGACCGTCTCCTCGCTCGGACGAGACTTCAGAGGACCTCGCGGCCGACGCGTTTCCGGGGGCCTCGAGCACACCGCCCCGCTGCCCCGTGGTTCCTCGGGCGGTCCCGTGGTCGACAGCGACGGGCGCCTGGTCGGACTGAACACCCACCGAGTCGAAGATGGCTTCTACGTCGCACTTCCTGCCGGTGACGCGCTTCGCACATTCGTCGAACAGGCAGCCAGCGGTAATCTCCCGAACCGCCGGACCCTCGGCATTGCGGTAACGCCGCCCCATGCAGCTCGACGGCTGCGCGCGGCAGTGGGTCTTCCGCCGATCGACGCACCACTTGTCCGGGGCGTCATCGACGCGAGCCCTGCAGCGCAAGCGGGGATCCGTCGCGGCGACGTGATCGTCCGCGCAGACGACAACGCGATTGCATCAGTCGATGACCTGCACCGCGCGCTCGACGGCACAGGCAGCAGCATCCGTTTGGGCATCGTCCGCGGCACCGACGAGATCGAAGTGCTGGTCGACTTCGACGCAACCGACGGTCCGGGTGGCGAGGCGTAGTGACCGTGGGGACCCAGTCGGCGCTCGACGCGTATTCCACCGCGGTCACGCGCGTCGCGGAACGGCTCTTGCCGTCTGTCGTAAGCGTGCAGGTGGGGGTCGTCGGGCCCCACGGCGAGGCGCGTAGCGGAGGCGGCTCCGCGATCGTCATCACCCCCGACGGCTTCCTCATCACTTCGGCGCACGTCGTTGATGGCTCGCGTCGAACCTCCGTCGAGCTCGCGACCGGTGAGCAAGTTCGGGCCGAGATCGTCGGAGCCGACCGCCACACTGACCTTGCGGTCGTTCGGTGCGACGCGAGCGGACTCGCCCCGGCGACTCTTGGCGACGCCGCCGGACTGCGCGTTGGTCAACTCGTCGTCGCAGTCGGCAGTCCACTCGGCTACAGCGGTTCGCTGAGCGCGGGGGTCGTGAGCGGGCTCGGCCGATCTCTGCCGACCGGGATCGGCCTCGGCAGCCGGATCGTCGACAACGTCATCCAGACCGATGCGGCACTGCACCCCGGCAACTCGGGCGGTGCCCTCGCGACGGCCAATGCGGAGGTCGTCGGCGTGAACACCGCGGTCGTCGGACCGGGCATCGGCCAGGGACTCGGTCTCGCGGTGCCGATCAACGACTTCACCCGCCAGATCATCGGATCGATCATGTCGACCGGTCGCGTGCGTCGGGCGTACCTTGGGATCGGAGGCGTAAGTCGCCCCCTCCCGGCGGCGGCCGTCCGGAGTACCGGTCAGAGTCGGGCGATCACGATCGCGATGGTGCCGTCGGGCAGCCCCGCCCAAACTGCGGGATTGCGGGTCGGCGACCGGATCCTCTCGGTCGATGGCGTTCGGACGGTTGACCTCGCGACCTTGCAAGGCCTGATGGACGAGCCGCGCATCGGCCGAAGGGTGCCGGTGGAATTCCTCCGCGATGACCGGAAGCGGACGGTCGCGGCCACGCTCGGCGAACTGACCGACTAACCCAGCTCCTCAATTCATGTTCACCTGTCGCTGCCGGCGCGCGGCGCTCGAGATGAGCGACACCAACTCCCGATCTCGGGGTTACGCCGTCGACGGTGCACCAGGTGCTCGTTCCTGATCACCGAATATCGCAGCTGTATGGACGCTACTCCGGTCTACGCATAGCTCGCCCGCTCCAATCTGACCGATCGGGAACAACCGAGTCTGGTCCGACCGCCGTTCACGACGACTCCCGACCCGACGGCGCGTGAGCTCAAGACCACGGCTTGAGCTC
>JAODBN010000290.1 GCA_025463965.1 Acidimicrobiaceae bacterium | reverse complement strand
AGGCGATCCGACGGAGATCCGTCCGCTCGATGGTCTCTGCCTGGTCGTCGAGCTTGCGGTGCAGGCCGGCCAGGGCACCCGTGGCAGCGCGCAGCACGAGCGCGGTGCCAGCTGTCGCAAGGCCGGTCAAGGTGACACCGACCCAGCCGTAGCGCAGGCCTCCCACGTGCCAACCGGTCCAAAGGTTGAGGTTCGCCAGCCAGGCCAGCCCCACCCCCCAGAAGATCGCTGCGGCCGCGCGGACCTCGCGCAGTCGCCGCTCACCGCGTGCGACGAGCAACGTAAGTGCCATCACGGCGAAAGAGAAAAACAGGAACACGGCGAAGAAGGTCATCTGGTGCCTCCTGGTGCACTTCACTTTTCCGAGGCGCATCGTTGCGTCCCGGTCACTTCATGTAAACGATGTCGCTCGCCAGCTATTCCTGCGCTCCTGCCGAGAGCACCTCGCGTCCGCAAGCCGCGAGCCGGCGCCGAGCTAGGTTGACTGGCCGTGGTGCGGGTGGGAGTGCTCGGTGCGGCCGGCAAGATGGGCGGCGAGGTATGCCGAGCGGTCGCGTCGGCCCCCGATCTGGAGCTCGTCGCCGCGGTCGACCCAGGCGCTCGGGGCCGCTCCCTCGCCGAGGTGGCGGGACTCGGCGGGAACCCTCTCATCGTGGCGGAGGACCCCGAGGAGCTGGTCCGAGCCGGTGCTGAGGTGGCGGTCGACTTCACACGGGCTGCCTCGGCCCGTCAGAACCTCGCCTGGTGCGCCGCCAACGGACTGCACGTGGTGTGCGGCACCACTGGGCTAAGCGCCGACGACTGGCAGGAACTGGAAGCCCTGTTCGCCCCGCTCGAGGCGCCGAACGCGCTGTGGGCGCCGAACTTCGCCATCACCGCGGTGCTGCTCGTTCGGCTGGCGGAGCTGGCAGCTCCTCACCTAGACGGCGTCGAGATCGTCGAGCTGCACCACGACGCGAAGGTGGACGCCCCGTCGGGAACGGCGCTCGAGACCGCCCGGCGCATTGCGGCGGCTCGCGACGCCTCCGGGGCGCCCCCATTTCCCCCTGACCCCACCACTGAGGTCCGCCTCGCAGGCGCTCGCGGTGGCGAGGGGCCCGGCGGGATCCGGGTTCACGCGGTGCGCCTTCGCGGGCTCGTCGCCCACGAGGAGGTCCTCTTCGGCGGGCAGGGACAGTCGCTCACGATTCGCCAGGACTCCTACGACCGGACCTCGTTCATGCCAGGGGTCCTGCTGGCAGTCCGCAAGGTGGCCGTCACTCCCGGCCTGACGCTCGGCCTCGAGTCCGTGCTGGGCTTGTAGCGCGCGCCGGGGCCGAACAGCTCTTCTTCTACGCCGGCCGGCCTCTGACTTGGCGAGGCGCCGCGGACGGACGCGAACAGGCACCCGCACGCCAAGGCGCACGGGTGCCTATCGCGACCGACCGCCCCCCATCGCACGTCCCGTTGCGGGTCGAACGGTGCGGGTTCGCCCCGGTCAGTCAGAGCCGGTGGAGCGAAGCGAAGGGCCGCCGTCCAAAGCTCAGGCTTTGGCGAAGACGAGACCCTTCGTGTCGCTGATCGGTGCAGCCGCCGCCAGCGTGGCGAAGGAGACCGGGACGGGGTAGCGGCCGAGGACGAAGTTCAAGATCGCTGCATGTTGCATCTCGACGGGCTGGATCGTCGCGGCCACCTCGACGGCTTGTGAGCTCGTGACCGCGCCGATCGCCTCGAGATAGGTAGCGGCAGCTGCCTCCTCGAGGCTCAGTGCGAGCTCGGCGACACCGGTGACGTTCGTCACCTTGGCGAATGCCGCCGAAACGCTCTTGGCAATGGTCGGGTTGGCCACGGTGATCTTTTTGTATCCCGCCGCCGAGATCGCCGAGTTCCATGCCGCTGCGTGGTCGGCATGCTGTGCCTGGGCCGTGACCGCGAACGTGGCGATCGCCGCAGGCACCTTGCCGAGCTTGCCCGCCTTGGCGGCGGAGAGCGCCGAGCCGTAGGTGGCGACGGCGAGGTTCTCGAGGCTGGCGGCGAGACCGGCGACGAGCACGTCTGTCGGGACCGGAGAGGCTGCCGCGGGACTGAGCATCCTCCGGCCGGCCGCCGCTGCCGGCCCGGCGCCGGCGAGGACGGCGCCTCCGGCGATGAGGGCGCCCGCCGAGGCGAGAAAGCCGCGGCGCCCGAACGTCTGGTTGAGCTGGCTCCCGAGATCGAGGGCGCTCTCGCGCATCTTCGGGTAAGCCTCGCGGTGGGCCTCGTCGAGATCCGCGGTAAGCCGGGCGAGCTCACGCTCGCTCAGCTCCATCTGGTTTGGCTGTTCGTTCTTGCTCATCAGCGCACCGATCCTTCGGTGAGTGGCCGGGCCGCGGCCGTGGGGAAGAAGGGGTTGGGGAAGCCGACCTTGCCGGCGGCCGCCGGCAGCGCGGCCACCGGCGGGGGAAGGGCGATGTCTCCGGCGGCGCCACCGGCCAGCAGCGCCTGCACGGCGCGCAGCACCGCTGCGTGCTGGGCCTCGACGCCCATGATGCTGGCGGTGAGCTTCTTGGCGGTAACGCTCTTCAAGATCGCGGCGTCCCGCACGTAGGTGGCCGCCGCGCCGTCTTCGAGCTCGAGGGCGAGCGCAACGACCGCGGCCGCGCTCTTCAGACCGGGCTTGGCCTTGTTCACCACCTTCAACAGGACGGGGTCCGGGCTGTTCTGCGGCTTGCCCCCGAGGCTCTTGATGAGCGAGCCGAAGGCGTTGTCGTGGTCCTGGTGCTGGGACCGGGTCTTCATCACGAACGCCTTCACCACCGGGTTGGCGGAGTGTCCGCCGATGAATGGCAGCGTCAGGGCGACCCCATAGGTGGCGATCGCCAGGTTTTCGAGCGACTGCTGGGTCTGGAGGATCTGCACGTCGGTGGCGCTCGCCGCCGAGGCGGCCCCTGCGGCGAGCCCGGCGATCGCGAGGCCGAGCCCGAGCCCGGTACCGGCCATGACCGGCGCGGCGAGGGAGCGCCGCCGCTCGGCGAAGGTCGTCGCCTCGTCTCGGTCGGTGCCTTCCCGGTTCGGCTGCTGGCCAAGCTCGGTCGCCTCGGCGAGGAGCTCTGGCTGGGACCGCATGGCGTCGGCATGCAGATCCTGTGATTCCTCGAGAAGTTCCCCGAGGCCCTGCTGGTCGTAGTCCATGTCGTGGATTCCTGTCGTCGGGGGCCGGGTTGCGCGCCGGTCGGCAGCGCAGCTGTGGGGGCGAGTCACGCAAACGCTTCGGGACCGCAGACGTCGGCGGATGAGGTTCTCGGGACGTTGGGGAGCCGCTGGTAGCCTCGGCGTGTGGAAACCAGAACGGCGGCGCCTCGCTTCGGCCGGCTCCTGACGGCGATGGCAACGCCCTTCGACGAGGGCGGAGTGATCGACCTGGACGGGGCGGCCCGCCTCGCTCGAGCCCTCGTCGAGGCGGGAAACGAGGGTCTTGTGGTGACCGGGTCGACCGGGGAAGCGCCCACCCTCAACGACGGCGAGCGGCTCGAGCTGTGGCGCACGGTGGCCTCTGCGGTGACCGTCCCTGTGCTCGCAGGCTCCACCTCCAACGACACGGCGCACTCGGTGGAGCTGACCGCCGCGGCTTCGCGCACGGGCGTCGCCGGCATCCTGGCGGTCACCCCGTACTACAACCGCCCTCATCAGGCCGGGCTTCTCGCTCACTTCTCGGCCGTGGCGGGCGCCACGCCACTACCGGTGGTGCTCTACGACATCCCGGTGCGCACGGGCCGCAAGGTGGCGAGCTCCACGATCTTGCAGCTCGCCCGCGAGGTGCCCAACGTGCTCGGCCTGAAGGACGCGGCCGGCGATGCGGCCGCGACCGCCCGGCTGCTCGCCGAGGCGCCCTCAGGGTTCGACTGCTACTCGGGGGACGACGCGCTGACCCTCGCCCTGTGCGCGGTCGGCGCGGGAGGGCTGATCGGGGTGGCCAGCCACTGGGCGGCTCCCGAGCTCTCCGCCATGCTGAGCGCCTTCTTCTCGGGCGACCTCGCGCGGGCACTCGAGGTCCAACGCGTCCTCCAGGAGAGCTTTGCCTTCGAGACCGGGGACGAGGCGCCGAACCCGCTGCCGACCAAGGCGATGCTCCGGGTGATGGGCCTTCCGGCGGGCCAGTGCCGCTTGCCGCTCGGTCGGGCGCCCGAAGGCCTCGAACAGCGTGCGAAGGCCGTGCTGGCAGAGCTTGAGGCCTGGCGTGACGCCCAGGGCGAGCGAGACGTACAGGACCCACGTGCCTGAGCCGGTCCGAGTCGTCTTTTTGGGCGGACTCGGCGAGATCGGACGGAACTGCGCGGTGATCGAGCAAGAGGGTCGGATGATCGTCCTCGACTGCGGCGTGATGTTCCCCGACCCCGAGATGCCCGGGGTCGACCTCGTGCTGCCGGACTTCTCCTACCTACGCGAGAACGCTCAGCGCATCGAGGGCATCGTGCTCACCCACGGGCATGAGGACCACACGGGGGGACTCGGCTTCCTGCTGCGCGAGATCGAGGCGCCGGTCTTCTCCTCGGCCCTCACCTTGGGCCTGGCACGCTCGAGAGTCGAAGAAGCGGGACTGTCCGGGGTGGAGATGATCGCCGTCACCGACGGCGAGCGCCGCCGGATTGGCCCCTTCGACGTCGAGTTCATTCCCGTCACTCACTCGGTGCCACACGGCTTTGCCACCGCGTTCCACACCCCCCAGGGCGTGATCCTGCACTCGGGTGACTTCAAGCTCGACATGACCCCCGTCGACGGTCGGCGCACCGACCTCGCCCGGATCGGGCAGATCGCCGCGGGCGAGGGCGTCCGCCTGCTGCTGGCCGACTCCACCAACGCCGAGGAGCCGGGCTACACCCGATCTGAGCGCACCGTCGGAGAGACGTTCCGTCTCGTCTTCGCCGAACACCCCGGTCGCCGGATCGTGGTGGCGTGCTTTGCCAGCCACATCCACCGGATCCAGCAGGTGGCCGACGCGGCGATCGCCCATGGCCGGCGGGTCGCGTTGCTCGGGCGCTCGATGTTGCGCAATGTCGCGCTCGCGAGGGAGCTCGGACTGCTGCGGATCCCCGAGGAGTCCATCGTCGAGATCGAGCAGGTGGACGGGCTGCCCGCCGGGGACGTCTGTGTGCTCTCCACCGGCTCCCAGGGCGAGCCGATGTCTGCCCTGTCGCTGCTGGCGTCGGGGGAGAACCGCCGCCTCACGATCGAGGAGGGCGACGTGGTCGTCCTTTCGAGCCACGCAATCCCGGGCAACGAGTGGGCGGTGGGCAAGGTCATGGACGGCCTCGCCCGGCGCGGAGCTGAGGTCATCCACTCCGGCAACGCCCACGTGCACGAGTCCGGACACGCGAAGCAAGGAGAGCTCGCCACCCTGCATGCGGTGGCGCGCCCGCGCTCGTTCGTCCCGGTGCACGGCGAGTACCGTCACCTGCTTCGTCACGCCCGCCTGGCGATCGAGATGGGCGCGGACGAGCACCAGGTGCTGCTGTGCGAGGACGGCGACGCCGTGGTGCTCACCGACGAGGGGATCGACTTCGACGGCGAGGTCCCGGCCGGCTACTGCTACGTGGACGGCACGATCGGTGGTGTGGGCACCGCGGTGCTGCGGGACCGGCGCGTCCTTGCCGAAGAGGGCGTCGTGGTGGTGGTGCTGGCCGTCGACGCCCGCTCGGGTGAGGTGATCACCGGGCCAGAGATCATCACCCGTGGCTGGGTGCACGCCCCTGAGGCCGAAGAACTGATCGAGGATGCCCGCACCGCGGTCCTAAAGGCGGTGGCAGAGGTTGTCGGTGGGGGCACCTTCGACGCCGACGCGCTACGCCGCGCCGTCCGGCGAACGACCGGCCGCCTCGTCAACGACCGGACGCGTCGCCGACCGATGATCGTTCCCGTCGTCATGGAGGCCTGAGCTCCAGCCTCCGTGGTAAAGCCCGACCCACGCCCGCCCAGCACGCGGACGGAGGGTTCTCGCCTTGCGCGGCCCGCTCCCGGTACCCCGTCGGCTCGCTGTTGGGATTTCGGCTGGCCGAGTCGCGCGCCCCTGCGCCCGATTCCGCTCTCGAGCGGGCCAGACCAGTTAGCCTTGTTGCTGAAGTGGCCAAAGTTTCGACATCGAAGCCCACCAACCGGGGGCGCAGCGCGGCCGGTCGCCCGGCGGGAGGAGCGCGGTCGCCGAGCGCCCGCTCCGGCTCGGGGACGCGGCCGAGCAGCAGAACGAGCGGGCGGCCCGCAAGTGGACCTGCTCGGTCCAAAGCCGCCGGCGCGCGCCGCCCACCAGCACATCGGACCAGGTCGAGGCCGGAGCCGGTGCTGGGGCGGATCGCCGCCGCCATCGCTCGCCAGCCCGATGAGGTCTGGGCATGGAGCCTCCTGGTCGTCGGGGTGCTGTTGGTGCTCGGGCTCTACGCGAACCTTCTCGGGTGGGCCGGCGCCGAGCTTCGACGGCTGGGCTCGCTCGGCCTCGGGTGGGGCCTGGACGTCCTACCGATTGCCGCGCTGCTCGCCGGGCTGACCTTGCTTCGGGGCCGGGCACGGCGCGGAGTGGTCGGCCTCATCGTCGCGCTCGCCGTCCTCGCCGCCGCCGCCTCGGGTCTGGCGGACCTCGCCGGTGGGTTGCCCCACTGGAGCGCGCCCAGCGGCCCGCTCGGTGGCGCCGGTGGGCTCCTCGGCGCAGCCATCGGCGGGGCGCTGCACTCGTTCCTCGGCACAGCCGGAGCCGCGGTGGTGTTCGGGGCGCTTTCCCTTCCCGCTGCGGCCGGCCTCTCCGGGATCCCTGTCCGCTCGCTGCTGCTCGGAACCGGTAGGGCGGCTCGCACCGCCAGTGGCGCGCTGGCCGGCTCGCTCGCCAAGAGGGAGCCCACCGAGGAGGAAGCCGCCGCCATCCTCGAGCGGCTGACGATGCCGGTCCAGGTGATCGACTGGCCTCTCTATGGCCCGACGAGCAGTGCTCCGAGCCAGTCGGCGGGCCACGAGCTTTCGCTCGAGGAGGAGAGCGAGGCGCCGCTAGTCCCACCGGCGAGCGAGGACGAGCTTTCCCTGCTGGTCGACGAGGTCGATCCGGACGAGGCCCCGACTTCCGGGGCTCTCGAGCTTGCCCCGGCGGGCGCGGCCCAGGCCGACCCCTCGAGCGGCGCCTCCGAACCGGTGCTGCCTGGGTCGGGCGCGGAGCGGGGCGACCCGAAAGATGAGGCCGGACCGCCCGAACAGCTCGGCCTTGGCCTGGTCCCGCCCCCGAGCCAGTGGAAGCTCCCCTCGGTCAAGCTGCTCGCCCGCAGCAAGGAGCAGGGCCTCGACCGTCGCGCGGTCCAGGAGCGCGGCAAGGCCCTCGAGCGCGCCCTGCTCGCGCACGGGGTGGAGACCCACCTCGTGGACTTCACGGTCGGGCCCACGGTGACCCGCTTCGAGCTCGAGCTCGGCGCCGGGGTCAAGGTGGCCCGGGTGACCAGCCTCGCCAAGGACATCGCCTACGCGATGGCCTCCCCGGACGTCCGGATCCTCGCGCCCATCCCCGGGCGCTCGGCCATCGGGGTCGAGGTGCCGAACCAGGACCGTCAGCTGGTGACGCTGGGAGACGTGCTGAGCTCCCCCGAGGCCCGGCGGGCCAGTCATCCCCTCGAGGTCGCCCTCGGCAGGGACATCGCCGGGCGAGCGGTGATGGCCAACCTGGCCGAGATGCCACACCTGCTCATCGCCGGGGCGACTGGCGCCGGCAAGTCGTCCTGCATCAACTCGGTGATCACCTCCATCTTGATGAGGGCGACCCCTGAGCAGGTGCGCCTCATCCTCATCGACCCAAAGCGCGTCGAGCTCGGCCAGTACAACGGCCTGCCCCACCTGCTCACCCAGGTCGTGGTGAATCCCAAGCGGGCCGCCAACGCGCTCTCCTGGGCGGTCACCGAGATGGAGCGGCGCTACGACCTTCTCGCCGAGGTCGGCATGCGAGACATCACCGGCTACAACGCGGCGTACGACCGGGGTGACTTCGCAGAGGGTCCCTTCGACGAGGGCCCCATCATCCCGGGGGGCCTGTCGGACGACGGCGACGGCGACGGCGACGGCGAGCCGAGCGACGCAGACAGCACGACGGCGCAGCCCGACCCGCCGGCTCAGCAGGTCGCCAACTCCCGCTACCAGCGGCTTCCCTTCATCTTGATCGTCGTCGACGAGCTCAACGACTTGATGATGGTGGCGGCACGTGACGTCGAGGAGTCCATTTGCCGGATCGCCCAGATGGCACGCGCCGTCGGGATCCACCTGGTCATCGCCACGCAGCGGCCATCGGTGGACGTGATCACCGGCGTGATCAAGGCGAACGTCCCCTCTCGGCTGGCCTTCTCCGTGTCGTCGCTGGCGGACTCGCGGGTCATCCTCGACCAGCCCGGTGCCGAACGCCTGGTGGGACGGGGCGATCTCCTGCTGCTCACCGCGTCCTCCTCCATCCCGCGGCGGATCCAGGGCCCCTGGGTAAGCGAGGAGGAGGTTCGCACCGCGGTGGGCCAGTGGCGCCGCCAGAGCGCTCCCGCGTACCTCGAGGGCGTGGTCGGCGAAGAGCGCGAGGGGGCGGCCGCCTCCGGCGCGTCGGAAGATGACGACGACGAGCTCCTGCGCCAAGCACTCGAGCTCGTCGTGCGCTCCCAACTCGGC
>JAODBN010000273.1 GCA_025463965.1 Acidimicrobiaceae bacterium | reverse complement strand
CTCGCTCAATCGCGCCGGTCTCTCGCCTTTCGCCACCCTCGCGCAGCTCGACGCGCCCGCCCGGGAACGTCTGTTGTCCTCGATCCGCGCCGTGCTCGACGAGGCGCTTGCCAGCGAGCGGGCGCGAACCGGTGGACTGTCCGACGCAAAGCTCGGCGACCGCTTCGCCGTGCACCGCCGGGCGGGCCAGCCCTGTCCTCGTTGCGGGACCACCCTCGAGCGGATCTCGTACTCGTCCTACGAGGTCGCCTACTGTCCGAGCTGCCAGACCGGCGGCAAGGCGCTCGCCGACCGTCGGCTCTCCCGCTTGCTCCGCTAGGACCTCCGGCTCAGCCCCGGGTGCGCTCGCGGTGCTCCGCGGCACGCGCGGCCTCCGCTATGCGGGCGGCGCCCCGACCCGCGCGTACACCCCGCCGTAGCTGGAGGATCCGGACGGAGCCGATGAGGAGCACGACCAGCGCGCCGGCGATCGCTGAGAGGAGAAGTGCCAGCGCGACCGAGACCGAGCCGGAGGCAGTGAAGAAGTGTACGCGCGTCGAGTGCAGGTTCTGAAAGATGAACACGAGCAGCAGGGCCAGCACGATCACCCCGATGACCACCCCGACCCAGGCCCGGCCCGCCCGGGTGACCGGCACCTTCGTGGTGGCGTGGCCCCCCGGGGCCGTGCCCTGGACCGGTGCGACCGAGCCGCCGACGGGCGCTTGCTCACTACCGGCGTCAGCAGGAAGACCGTCCCCGTTGCGCTCGTCGGCGGTCCCCGATTGCAAGTGCTCGCTCATGTGCCCCCTCCTGCGTCGGTGCTTCTTACCCGTAAGTGCTCGAAGGCAACTTTGTACCCGATCACGAAGAAGCCGGCCTTCCGGCTGCCGAGCTCGGGCGACTCACTCGACGATGCGCATGGCGAGCAGACAACAGTCGTCGCGACGCTGTTCGACGTCCAGCAGCGCCGAAGCTACCAGCCGATCGCACGCCTCCTGGAGGTCGATTCCCTGAGCCAGCGCGCACGCCGCGTCGGCGAGCCGATCGATCCCCACCTCGATCGACTCTCCCGCCCGCTCGATCAGCCCGTCGGTGAACATCAACAGGAGGTCCCCGCGCTCGAGCGTCCAAGACTGCTCCGCCACCAACGGCGCCAGGCCCGGCAGCAGCACCCGGCCACCGCCCTTGCCGATGATGCGACGGCCGTCACGTGCCGCGACGAACGGGGGATGACCGGCATTGGCGACCTCGAAGCAGCGTGACACAGCGTCGTAGGTCGCGTACTTCACCGACGCCATCAGGCTGAGCTCGGACTCCTCCGCTTCGATCGAGCCCATCACCGCGGCCATGCTGGAGACGACCTCGGAAGGTCGCCGGCCCTCGTTGGCGAAAGCGAAAAGGGCGTTGCGCAGGCGCGCCATCGCGGCCGAGGCGGCGACCCCGTGACCGGCGACGTCGCCGACCACGAGGCCCAGTCGGTCGCCCGGGAGCTCGAAGACGTCGTACCAGTCGCCTCCTACCGCTCCGGACTCCGCGGGCAGGTAGCGAGCGCAGAGCTCCACACCTGGAAGCGTCGGGAGGCGCCCCGGCCGGATCGCGCGCACGACCGAGGCGGCGAACGCCCGATCGCGGCCGCGCGCAAGGGCCTCCTCGGCCACGAGCGCTGCCCGGGCGGCCAGCTCCTTTGCCAGCTCGAGCTCCTCGATCGCATAGGCGGGTCGCTCTAGCCCTGCGGCAAAGACCATCACCCCGAGCCGGTGATCGGCGAGGGCGAGCGGAACGACCATCGCCGAGTGCGCCCCCACCTCGGCCGCCACCGGGTCGGCGAGCGCCTCTCCCGGCGCCGCGCTGCACAGCGTCGCGCGCCCCGTCCGCATCGCCGTCCGTACCGCAGGACCCGCGGAGCGCACGGGGTCGGCGGCCCCGGGGCCGTGGAGTGTCGGCTGCTCGGCCGGGCGCAAGCCTCCCCGCTGGTCCCACGCGATCGCCACCCGATCAAGGTGCGAGCCGACCGGCAGCAGGACCGCGCACATGTCCGCGAGTACAGGAACCGCCAGCTCGGCCAGTCGCTGCAGCACGTCGTCCTCGCCCGTGCTCGGAAGCGACAGCGCGAGCGTCGCGTCGGCGAGAAAGCTCCGCAGCTCGTGAGCGCGCCGCTCCGCGCTCCGCAGCCCTGCGCGGTCGATCGCGACCGCCAACTGCTCGGCCACTGCCAGCAGGAACGCTCGATCGCCCTCGTCGAAGGCGTGGGCCTCGTCGAAGCCGACGACCAGCAACCCGAGAGCACGCTGCCCCACCATCAGCGGGAAGGCCCCGAAGGCGCTGCACTGCGCGGACAGCAGCGCCGGCCAGCTCGAGGCGGATTCCTCGGGGCTCTCCGCAAATGATGGGCGCCCGTGCTGCAACCAGCCGATTGCGGCCGTCGACTCGTCGAGTGCGAGCTCGCGGAATCGCTGCGCGGCGGGATCGGGCCCCGCGACGAGGTGGAGCCGATCGCCGTGCAGCGCAAAGACAGCGGCGTATGGCCTCCCGTCGATGCCCCGTGGCGTCTCATCGACCACCACCCTGCACATCTCCTCCAAGTCCTCGGCCCGAGCGAGCGCAGAGGTGATCGCCTGGAGTCCGTGCAGCTGGCGCGCGGATCGCTCCGCGCGCAGCCGGGCCGAGCGCTCCTGCTCGAACCGGCGAACGCGGCTGAGCGCAGGAGCGAGTGTGTCGCCGAGAACCGCCGCAACCGCCTCGTCGTCCTTGGTGAAGTGGCCCGGGTCGGCGTTCACGGCACACAGCGCTCCACCGACTTGACCCTCGAGGAAAAGGGGAACCGCCACGCACGAGTACGTCCCCGCGGGCAAGCCGCAGGCCTTCGAGGCCCCCACGGGCAGGTCGCCGAGTACGGGCTCTCCCGTGGCTACGGCCCGCTCGGGCGCGCCCCAAAGGGGCCGGAGCCCGACCAGGGTGGCTTGCACGCCCGCACCGCCGACCGCGCGCACGATGAGCTCGCCACGCTCGGGCTCGGCCAGCAGCAAGAAGGTGGCCGCGGCCTCGAGGCTCTCACCGAGGGCCTGTAGGGCTTCGCCAAGCATCGGCTCAAGCGAGACCGAAGTCAGCACCTTGGCGGCGCTTTCGCGAAGCCCGCTCATCCAGTGCTCGGCGTCGTCGACGACGCGCTTCGCCGCGCGCTCGGCGACGAGCAGACGGCCGATGTCGGCCCGGCGGCCGGCGCGTCCGGCGGGGGAAAACTCGCCGAGACCATGAGACCAGGCGCTGTCGGTCCAACGCTTCGGCAGGGCCCCGGAAATCTGGTGCCGGATCTCCTCCCCGATCCATTTGCGGAAGGCCACCGAGGCGGTATCCGGCACCCCTGACAGCGTCAGGCGCTCCTCCCGGCACAGTGCCTCTGCCTCGTCGAGCGTGGCGTCGAACACTGCCCACACCTGCTGGAAGGCCGCCGGCAGCCGGTGCTCGAGATCGACCTCCGACTCGCCGCGCGCCGCGGCCTCGGCGATGCGGTCCTCGTTCTGGCGGGCGAAGCCGCGATAGCGGATGCCGACGTCGCCCATCAGCTCGACGAGGTGACGGGGGAAGGCGGTGCTCGGGTCCACGGGGGCGCTCGCCATGAACCAGAATTCGCGGAAAAGGTCTCCGTACTGCTCGTTGGCGTGCGCTCGCAGCCCGAGGGGCAAGCCGAGCAGGTGAATCGTCACCAGTTCGGTCGAGGACGGATCCTCCCCGAACGTCTCGGCGGCTGGGGTCCTCGCGGTCTCGGCCACCCTCGCCTGGAGCGGGGCGACGAGGTCGGGAGGGCGGCCGAGTTCGAACCACACCGTCTTTCCGGAAGGCATCCGGTCGACGCCCCAGGAACTGGCGATCGCGTCCACGAGCAGAAGACCCCGGCCCGTCGAGGCACCGTCACCGGGTCGCCGAAGCAGCGGGCTCCCACGGCGGTCGCCGTCTGTGACCTCGAGACGTAGGCGGTCTTCGCCGAGATCCGCCCGGACGACCATCGAGGTGCCCGCGTGGAGAACCACGTTGGTGACCGCCTCGGTGAGGGCAAGCGACGCGGCGTGGACGAACTCCGGGGGCTCGCCGGCAAGGACCGCTTCCAGCCACCGCCTGGCCGCCCCGGCGCTCGCCGGCTCGGACGGAAGCTCGAGGCGAAAGCCTGGTCCCTTCGCGCCCGGCCGAGCCGACCTTTTCCTCATGCTCACTGAGTGTAGGCAGGGGGGGCCGCTCGACCACACTGCGTGGTCACCGAGCGGGAATCGCCTCGCTGCCTCGCGACCGAATGCGCACCGGACGCAAGCGGTTCAGGAGCTGGCGCTCACCGCCGAAGGCGCGTTGGGCTCCAGGTGGTCTTGGCGTCTGCTGTCGGCTCAAACGCCGAGCACGAGGGCGACGGCGAAGCCGTCGTGGCCTTTCATACCGACTGTCTGAAGGGCCGTCGCGTCCACGCGCGGGTCGGCGGCCAGCGCCTCGATCACCTCTCGTGAGCCGATCACCGCGGGGTCGAGACTCGCACGGTCAGCGAGCGCTCCTTTCCTGACCACGTTGTCGACAACGATGAGGGTTCCGGGGCGCGACAGCTGGAGAGCGAACTCCAGGTACGCGGCGTTGCTGGGCTTGTCCGCGTCGATGAAGACCAGGTCGAAGGGTGCCTCGCCTGCCGAGATCATGGCGCTCAGCGAGTCCGCCGCTCGCCCGATGCGGACCTCCACCCGGTCGGCCAGCTCTGCTCGGACGAGGTTCGACCGGGCGACCTCGGCGTGTCGAGGCTCTAGCTCCAAGCTGACAAGACGGCCGTCGCCGGGCAGGGCCCGCGCGAGCCAGATCGTGCTGTACCCGCCCAGTGTGCCCACCTCGAGCACGCGCCGAGCGCCGGTCGCCCGGGCGAGGAGGTGGAGGAACTTTCCCTGCAGCGGGGACACGGCGATGTCGGGGAGCCCGGCCTCGCTGCTCGCGGCGCGCGCGGCAGCCAAGTCCGCGTCCTCTCCCACCAGCTCGTCCTCAAGGTAGGCGTCCGCCGCCGACCAGACTTCCTGCTCATTCACCGCGGGCATCGTGACCTCCTCGAGAAGCTGCCCGGACACGCCTCGCGCGCCCTAACGGGCGGGGTGCCCAAGTATCGTCGCTCGGGCCGTGGCCCCGCCCGCCCGAAATACCGGTTCCCGGCCACCGCGTCACCGCCCGGGTCTCCCCCCAAAGCGTTCGCGCCCTCGACGGAGGGCACGCCGGTCGCTGTTCGTCGCGGTCGTCGTCGCCGGAGCCGCGCCGGCAGCGGTCCTGCTGAGCCAGGGACCTGCGGCGCTTCCCCTCACGCCGCTGCAAGCAAGAATTGTCCGAATTGCCAACTCCCAGCTCGGGCAGCGAACGAGCCCCAGCGATTCCTACTGCAACCGCTACTCGGCCTTCTGGGGCGCCGGGGACCCGACCGGGTGCCCGGCCGGACTCACCGCCGAGGAGTGGTGTGCGGACTTCGCCGCGTGGGTGTGGCGTAAGGCGGGCGCGGTCGTCACCTACGGGACCGGCTCCGGCG
>JAODBN010000264.1 GCA_025463965.1 Acidimicrobiaceae bacterium | reverse complement strand
CTGCCAGCCCCATCAACCCGGGCAACAGGAAGATGCTGATCTTTTCCGCGTTTGCCGACACCGCCGAGTACCTCTACCGGGAACTGGCACCTTCGCTCAGCGCGGCAGGACTGGAGACCGCGCTCATCACGGGCGGCGCGCATGGGGCGAAGACGACGCTGGGTACCGGATACGACTTCCAGCAGGCCCTCACGCTCTTCTCGCCAAGGTCGAAGCAACGCCACCTCACCATGCCAAAGGCCACGGGGGAACTCGACGTGCTGATCGGCACCGACGTCATCAGCGAGGGCCAGAACCTGCAGGACTGCGACTACCTGGTCAACTACGACATCCACTGGAACCCGGTACGGATCATTCAGCGGTTCGGTCGCATCGACCGCATCGGCTCAACTAATGAGCAGATTCAGCTCGTCAACTTCTGGCCCGACATCTCCCTGGACGAGTACATCAACCTCAAGGAACGCGTCGAGAACCGCATGGTCATCGCCGACCTCGCCGGGTCCGCCAACGACAACGTGCTGACGCTCGAAGGCAGTGACGCAACGTTCCGGAAGGAGCAGCTCCGCAGGCTCCAGGACGAGGTCATCGAGCTCGAGGACGTCCGCACCGGCATCTCGATCACCGACCTTGGCCTCAACGACTTCCGCATGGACCTGCTCGGCTACATCAAGGAGTACGGTGACCTGGCCTCCGCGCCGAAGGGCCTGCACGCCGTCATCCCCGCCGACCCCGCGAAGGGCCTGCACCCCGGCGTCCTCTTCGTGCTGCGCAACGTCAACGCCGATGAGAGCTTCAACCGCGGCAACCGCCTCCACCCGCACTACCTCGTCTACCTTGACGACGAGGGCAACGTCATCTCCGACCATACCGAGGCCAAGCACCTGCTCGACCTCGTCCGCGCGGGATGCCGTCCCTACGACCAACCGGTCGCTGGAGTCACGCGCATCTTCAACGCCGCAACCAGTGAGGGCGTCCGGATGGAGAAGTACTCCGAACTCCTCACTGCGGCGATCCGCTCCATGATCGAGGTCACGGACGAGCGCGATATTGATAGCCTCTTCAGCGATGGCCCGACCACCGCGCTGACGCAGGCGATTGCGGGCCTCGACGACTTCGAGCTGATCGCCTTCATCGCCGTGATCGACCCGGCACAGGGGGCGGAGTGACCGGAGGGCTGTTCCGCTGGCCAGAGGCGGCACGGTTCGGCCGGGTCGTTCCGAAGGCCAAATTTTATGAGCAGGGCACGGTTCCCACTGCGGTCCGGGAGAAGTTCATCGCTGAGGTCCAGCGCATCACCTGGGCCTACAAGCTTGCCGAGAACACGATCAACCTTCCCGCCGCCAGCGCTGTGCCGGAGATTCAGGTCTTCCAGATCGACGCGAAGGGCAGCGATATCAGCGAGTCCGTCCTCGCCGCGATCGACAAGGCCGTGAAGACGCCGATCATTTTCGAGGTCACGCGCGCCGACGGCTCCGCGCGCATGATCGCAGCCCACAAGGGGCCTGGTTCCGGTACGGCGAAACTCGGCGCGTACTACACGACCCGGTGGCAGCCAGACGACGCTGGCCGCCGGCCGCTGCCCACCGCGATCGACCTGCCCTCCCTCTACGTCGGTCTCCTCGAATCCCTCGCACCTTTGATGGCACGCCCCGGAGAAGATTCAACAGAAATCGCCGCCCGGCTAGAGTCAGTACGGAAGCTGGAACGCGAAGTCGCCGCCCTGGAGCGGAAGCTCCGGGCGGAACCGCAACTCAACCGCAAGGTCGAGATCCGGCGCACCCTCAAGACCAAGCAGGCGGCCCTGGCCGCCCTGACAAGCCCGTCCGGCCCGGTGCCGGGCGCACAAAACTGAACCGAGGAACAGGTGGAGAAGCTCCGCATGACGTCGCCCGACCTGACGGCAGCGAACATCGACAAGATCGCCGAACTGTTCCCCAACGTGGTCACCGAGACCCGCAATTCCGAGGGCAACCCGACCCGCGCGATCGACTTTGACGCGCTCCGTCAAGAGCTTTCCGATCACGTCGTCGAGGGGCCGCAGGAGCGGTACCAGCTTGACTGGCCCGGCAAGCGTGCCGCCGCCTTCGCCGCGAACGCGCCGATCGCCAAGACGCTGCGCCCGGTCCGCGCGGAGTCGGTCGACTTCGACACGACGCGGAACCTCTTCATCGAGGGCGACAACCTGGAGGCCCTCAAGCTCCTCCAGGAGTCGTACCTCGGCAAGGTCAAGCTCATCTACATCGACCCGCCCTACAACACGGGCAACGACTTCGTCTACGAGGACGACTTCGCCGAGTCAAGCGCGGACTACCTCGCGCGGTCGGGCCAGAAGTCGGAGACGGGCGACCGACTTGTCGCGAACACCGAGGCGAACGGCCGCTTCCACTCCGACTGGCTGAGCATGATGTACTCCCGGCTGAAGCTTGCGCGTGGCCTCCTGGCCGACGACGGGGTGATGATCGTCGCCATCGGCGACCATGAGCACGGGAACCTCCGGCTGCTCCTCGACCAGGTTCTCGGGCCGGAGAACTTCATCGCGAATGTGACGTGGCAGGGCAGCGGGAAGAACGACGCGCGCTACACGGCGGGCGGCGTGGACTACATGCTCATCTACGCCAGGAACGAACGCCTGCTCCGCTCCCTCGACACGCGCTGGAAGGAGCCCAAGCCCGGGATTGACGAGGTGGAGGCGGTCGCCCGCCGCGCCTGGCAGCAGTCGGGAGGTGACCCCGCGAAGGCAACGGCGATCTTCCGCAGTGGGGTCAGGGCGATCAAGGCCGACCTGGAGCCGGCCGTGTTCCGCTACGACCAGATCGACGACCAGGGCCGTGTCTTCCGGACCGGTGACCTTCGGAGCCCAAACCCGCGTCCCAACCTGCGGTACCCGCTGCCTCACCCCGCGACTGGGCGCCCAGCCAAGATGCATCCCAACGGCTGGGTTTACTCCCCGCAGACTATGGATGCGATGATCGCGGAGGGGCGGATCATATTCGGCCCCGACGAGACGACCTCTCCAACCCTGAAGAGGTTCCTCTCGGACCAGAGTGATCGCGTCCCCTACCCGACCTTCACGCAGTCGCGCATGCCGGGTGGCAGGAAGCTCGATGACCTGCTGGGCGCCGATGTCTTCGACTATCCGAAGGACACCGCCGTCCTGGCGCGTTGGATCGGCGCGATCACCCGGGACGACCCGGACGCGGTCATCCTCGACTTCTTCTCCGGCTCTGGCTCGACTGGCCACGCCGTCATGGACCTCAACGCGGCAGACGGCGGGCATCGCCGGTACATCCTCGTCCAGCTCGACGAGGCAGCCGATCACCCCGACTACGACACCATCGCCAGCATCGCCCGCGAGCGCCTGCGGCGTGCCGGTGTACAAGCGAAGCAGGGGGCCGGGCTGCTGGGCACCGATCTCGACGTCGGTTTCCGATCGCTACACGTCGCGACGACCAACATGGCTGACACGCGCGCGACCGCTGACGACCTGATGCAGGTTGCACTATCCGACGCTGTCGGCAGCGTGAAGCCCGACCGCACCGATGAGGACCTGCTGTTCCAGGTGCTGCTCGACTGGGGGCTTGACCTCGCCGAGCCGATCACGGTCGAGGACGTAGGAGGTCGACGCGTGCTGTCGGTCACCGATGACGCTTTGATTGCGTGCTTTGCCGACGAGGTCACCGACGAGGTTGTCCAGGCAATCGCAAAGCGGCATCCGCTCCGCGCGGTGTTCTTGGACGCGGGGTTCGCGTCCGACGCTGCACGCATTAACGCGGAGCAGATTTTTCGCGAGGTGTCACCCGAAACCGAGGTAAGGGCGATCTGACCCGATGAGGCTCCAGTTCAAGGTCCAGCAGTATCAGAGCGAGGCCGTCGATGCCGTGGTCGATGTGTTTACCGGGCAGCCGTATGCCGACGGGGTGAAGTACCGCATCGACCCGGGCAAGGATGCTGCGCTTGTGCTCCTGGAGGATGCGGGGCTGCGTAATGCTGAGATCGCGTTGACGCCGCCGCAACTCCTGGCGAACGTGCACGGGGTGCAGCGGGCCCGGGGGCTGACACCGTCGAAGGATTTGAAGGACCCGGTGAAGGTGTCCGCG
This sequence comes from Acidimicrobiaceae bacterium, assembly GCA_025463965.1. Taxonomy (GTDB): domain Bacteria; phylum Actinomycetota; class Acidimicrobiia; order Acidimicrobiales; family Bog-793; genus JAODBN01. Next base: position 3,286 of record JAODBN010000264.1, on the reverse strand, counting down.
GCGCCGCTGAATCTCGACATCGAGATGGAGACCGGCACCGGAAAGACCTATGTGTACACGAAGACGATCATGGAGCTGCACAAGCGGTACGGATGGTCGAAGTACATCGTGGTCGTGCCGTCGATCGCGATCCGCGAGGGCGTGAAGAAGTCGTTCGACATCACCGCCGAGCACTTCCAGCAGATCTACGGCACCAAGCCGCGCACGTTCGTCTACAACTCCTCGCGGCTGCACGAGCTGGAGCGGTTCTCGTCCGACGCGGGTGTGCAGGTGATGATCATCAACATCCAGGCGTTCAACGCCACCGGCAAGGACGCTCGCCGCATCTACGAGGTGCTCGACGACTTCCAGTCACGCAAGCCGATCGACGTGATTGCGGCGAACCGGCCGATCCTCATCATCGATGAGCCGCAAAAGATCGAAGGCGACGCGAAGAAGCCGTCGAAGTCGCTGGAGGCGCTCGGGCTTTTCCACGCCCTGTTCGCACTGCGCTACTCGGCGACCCACAAGATCGAGCGCACCAAGGTTCACCGTCTGGACGCCGTGGACGCCTACAACCAGAAGCTAGTGAAGAAGATCGCGGTGCGCGGCATCACGGTCAAGCACCTTGCGGGCAGCACCGCCTACCTGTACGTGGACGGGCTGGAGGTCGGCAAGGGCGCGGACTTCCCGAAGGCACGCGTCGAGCTGGAGGTGCAGACCGCCCAGGGCATTAAGCGTCAGGTGAAGCGGCTGAGCCAGGGCATGAACCTGCACGACATCTCCGGCGGCATCGAGGCGTACAAGGGCCTGTTCATCCGGGACGTCGACGCCAATCGCGACATCATCGAGTTGAGCAACGGCGACATCATCAGTGCGGGCGAGGTTACCGAGGATGTGGCGGAGGACCAGAAGCGCCACATCCAGATCCGCGAAGTCATCCGTGCTCACCTCGACAAGGAGCGCGAACTGTTCGCGCAGGGCATCAAGACACTGTCGCTCTTCTTCGTCGATGAGGTCGCCAAGTACCGAGACTACGACCGGGGGGAGGACACGCTCGGCGAGTACGCGCGCGTCTTCGAGGAGGAGTACGACGCTGTGCTGGCCGACTACCTCGGCCAGCTCGACCTTGACGAGGCCGCCGAGCGGTATCGCAAACACGTCGAAGCGATCCCGGTGCGCAAGACCCACGAGGGGTACTTCTCGATTGACAAGAAGACCGGGCGTTCGATCGACGGGTCGGTGAAGAAGGCCGGCGAGACCGCTGGCCAGTCCGACGACGTGGACGCCTACGACCTGATCCTCAAGGACAAGGAGCGGCTGCTGTCGTTCGAGGAGCCCTTGCGGTTCATCTGGTCACACTCGGCGCTACGCGAGGGTTGGGACAACCCGAACGTGTTCGTGATGGGCATGCTCAAGAAGAGCGACAACACCACGACCCGACGGCAGGAGATCGGCCGCGGACTGCGGCTGTCGGTCGATCAGCACGGTGAGCGAATGGACAACCCCGTCACGGTGCACGACATCAACGAGCTGACCGTCGTCACCGACGAGTCGTACACCGAGTTCGTCACCGCGCTCCAGAAGGAGATCGTCGAGTCCCTGTCGGCGCGCCCGCGCAAGGCGAGCGTCGACTACTTCACCGGCAAGCAGTTCAAGACCGCCGACGGCTCGGCGAGCGTGCTGGAGAAGGCCGTCGCGCAGGCGCTGTACAACCATCTCATCCGGAACAACTACATCGACGATGACGGCCTGGTCACCCAGGAGTACAAGGACGCACGCGCCGCCGGGACACTCGCCGCACCCACCGCGGATGCGCTCAAGACAGTCATTGACTTCGTCTGGCCCCTCGTTGATGCGCTGTACCTCGACGTGCCCAAGCCGGCTGACGGCCGCAAGCTGAAGAAGATTCCGTTCAACGAGGCGAACTTCAAGAAGCGCGAGTTCCAGGAACTGTGGGGCCGCATCAACCACAAGGCTGTCTATCAGGTCGAGTTCGACTCCGCCGAGCTGGTCGCCAACTGCATTCGGGTGCTCGATAAGTCCCTTAATGTCACCGTCATGCAATACCTCGTCGAGCGCGGCAAGCAGGTCGTCGGCCTCGAGGTCGAGCAGCTCGAGGCCGGCACGGGCTTCAAGGTGTCCGAGACGAAGGTGGAGCACTCGGCCGTGTCCGCAGGCTCGACAGTGAAGTACGACCTCCTCGGCGAGATCGCGGAGAAGACCCAGCTCACCCGCCGCACCTGCGCGGCGATCCTTACCGGCATCAACCCCGGCACGTTCGCGAAGTTCAAGCAGAACCCCGAGCAGTTCATCACCGAAGCATCCCGCCTGATCAACGAGCAGAAGGCGGCCGTCATCGTCGAGCACCTCGCCTACGACCCGCTCGACAGCCGCTACGACTCCTCGATCTTCACCGAGAACCAGACCGCCCAGGACCTGTCGAAGGCGGGCGACAAGCTCAAGAAGAGCGTCTACGAATACGTCGTCACCGACTCGAAGGTCGAGCGGTCGTTCGTCGAGCAGCTCGACGTTAGCGACGAGGTCGTCGTCTATTCCAAGCTGCCGCGAGGGTTCTTCATCCCGACGCCGGTTGGCGACTACAATCCCGACTGGGCGATCGCGTTCCGCGACGACACCACGAAGATCAAGCACGTTTACTTCGTCGCCGAGACCAAGGGGTCACTCTCTACCCTCCAGCTCAGGGGACTCGAGGAAGCGAAGATCGAATGCGCCCGCAAGTTCTTCGCCACCCTGAACGAGAGGCGCGGCCACGGCGTCAAGTACGACGTTGTCACCGACTACACTGAGCTGATGCAGCTTGTCGCCGGGTGAAGGATTGTCTGGCGAACGGGCGGTTTGCCGTTAGCTTTGGCGACCTAGGTTCAGTGGCCCAAGCCATAGATGCCCCCCTCCAGCGACAGGAGGGGGTTGCAGTTGCAGCGGAACGAAGTCGTCGTCCAGAGTGTCCATGAAGTGCCAGGTCAGAGGCGAGAAGCCCGGCGGACGGTCGGTGTAACCGCTCCCACCGCCCTCGTCCGTGGGCTTTCCGCGCCCGTCCGTGGATTCCGTGGCCCCGGAACCCGGCGACCACGGACGCATAGCGGACGGCGGCGGCCCGCCATCACGCCTCGAACGGCGTACGCGCTGGTCAGCGGCGTCAGCCTCGGATAGGAGCGACGGGCTGTAAAACCGTCGGCTCAGCCTACGTTGGTTCGAACCCAACACCTGCCACCACCTGCGAAAACGGCCCGCTAGCTGCGTATTTACGGCTATGCGGGCCGTTTCTTCTCTGTCCCGTGATGTG
>JAODBN010000215.1 GCA_025463965.1 Acidimicrobiaceae bacterium | reverse complement strand
ACACCTGGTGGCAGACCGAGACCGGCTCGATCATGATCGCCCCCCTCCCCGGGGTGACGACCACCAAGCCCGGCTCGGCGACCGTGCCACTGCCGGGCATCGCCGCGGACGTGGTCGACGAGCAAGGCGAGAGCGTCCCCCTCGGCCAAGGGGGCTACCTGGTGCTGACTCGGCCGTGGCCCTCGATGCTGCGCGGCATCTACGGGGACGACAAGCGATTCTTCGACACCTACTGGAGCCGCTTCTCCAAGCCTGAGGAGAACAAGTGGGTCTACTTCGCCGGCGACGGTGCGAAGCGAGACCTCGACGGCTTCTACTGGCTGCTCGGGCGGGTGGACGACGTGATGAACGTGTCGGGGCACCGGATCTCGACCTTGGAGGTGGAGTCTGCGCTCGTCGACCACACCGCGGTCGCCGAGGCCGCCGTGGTCGGGCGAGCCGACGCCCAGACGGGGCAAGCCATCGCCGCCTTCGTGACGCTTCGCGGTGTCCGGGTGGGCGACGAGGCGCTGCTCCAGGAGCTACGCGAGCACGTCGCCCTGAAGATCGGCAAGATCGCTCGACCGGCATCGATCGTGTTCACCGAGGAGCTCCCGAAGACGCGCTCGGGAAAGATCATGCGCCGCCTTCTCCAGGACATCTCCGAGGAGCGCAAGCTCGGTGACGTCACCACCCTCGCGAACTCCGCGGTCGTGGAAGAGATCGCCGAGCGGGCACGCACCGCTCAGAGGGCCGCCAAGGAGTGAGCTGTGGCGGCTCGGGGGGGCCGCCACAGCACCCCGCACAGCCGGGCCAAGCGCCCGGCGCCTGGAGAAAGGAGGAGGCAGGAACCGCCGGCCCGTGGCCGCGCCGCGGCCTGCCGGTCCATCAGGCGACAAAAGGGGGAACACATGACAGATCCATACGGGAACGAACCTGGCTTGACGACGAGAAGGACCGCACCGGTCCTCACCACCGTCACGTCGCCCGTCGCCGACCCCGCCCCGCTCGGGCTGGCCGGCTTCGCAATGACCACGGTCCTGTTGAGCCTCGTCAACTCCGGAGTCATCGGTGCATCCGCGGCGAACGCGGTGCTTCCGCTGGCGCTCGTCTACGGCGGCGCTGCGCAGCTGCTCGCCGGGATGTGGGAGTTCCGGAACCGCAACACCTTCGGAGCGCTCGCCTTCACCTCCTACGGGGCGTTCTGGATCTCGTTCTACGTCCTCGAGCGGTGGTGGCTCACCGGACTGGCACCCGCAGCCGCGGACGACGCCGTCGGTTTCTTCCTGCTGCTCTGGGCGGTCTTCACCCTGTACATGATCATGGCCTCGCTCGGGACCAACATCGTGGTGGTGCTCGTCTTCACGTGCCTTACCATCACTTTCGCTCTGCTGGCGATCGGGGTGCTCGGCGGCCAGCACGGCTCCTACCACCAGGTGTACGAGGCGGGCGGCTACGCAGGCCTGGTGACCGGCGCCTTCGCCTGGTACGGCAGCTTCGCCGGTGTCACCAACGCCACCTGGGAGCGCGTGGTGCTCCCGCTCGGTCCGCTGCGCATGGGCGCACTCCGCCCGGTCGACCGGGAGGTGGACGTCTGAGCGACAGGCGGCGCCGACAGCCGAATTGTCTCCAGATCGTAAGGCTGCTGACAGCACGTTTTCAGAGAAAAGGTGCAACATAGGACTCTGAAGGCGCACGACGAGCGCAAGGAGCGTCCACACACATGGCCCACTGGTACCGCCGTTCTCGGAGTCTGGGACCGAGAGCGGCGGTGCCGGCGGAGCTCCTCGGCCGGAGCGCCAACCGTTCACCCACGAGCGAGAGATCGGAAGGGGGTGAGGCGACGAGATGCTCATGATTCCCCGGATTCCGGGAATGAGGCACCCGTCGGACGGCGACCATAAAACGCACCGTGGAGAGGAGCGCGCTCCTCCGCCGAATTAGGTCCCTGGCCTAAGGGACCCGACAACCGCACAACGTTCCGGCGGCGGGCGTGCCGGTCACCACCCGGTCCAGGGCGACACCTCAAGGGGCTCGCAGGGACCAGGCGAAGGGTGGCCGGTGCGCCCGCCGAGGACCGTCCGGGCTCAGATCGCGCTGATGAGAAGCGAACCGACTTCTCGGGATCTCGCAGCCGCTCTCGGTGCGCAGGCCCTCAGCGTCGACCGCGAGATCCCAGCGAGCAGCGCACGTCAGCTGAGCGCGGCGAGCTCGATTGATGCCGCGTCCGGCACCCGGCGGCGCGACGCTCAGGCAGCGTTGCGGCCGGAAAGGACCTGTTGGAGCAGCACCCGTCCCCGCTCGCGTCCGAGTTCCATGAGGGCTCGGACCTTTTCGGCCGCGTCACCCGCCGACAGCCCCGAGCTGCTCGGGGAGTCGCTTCGGCCACGGGTCGGCCCCACCCCGCGGAAGTTGGACAGGGACCCGGCGGACTGGCTCGCCCGCCATCCTGCCCAGGCTCCGACACTGGCGGCCACGAGGAGGCTCGTCTTGCGCATGACGGTCGTTCTACTCCTGTTCGCAGACCCAGGACAAGAGGAGAGCGGTCGTCGGCGGGGCCGCTGCTATCGTTCGTGGGTCGCCTCCGGGGCTGGGCCCCGGGGGGTCGGTCCGGGGTAGCTCAACGGCAGAGCATGCGGCTGTTAACCGCAGGGTTGAGAGTTCGAATCTCTCCCCCGGAGCTCTCCACATGGTGCCCCGGTCATTCGGGGCCGTAGCTCAGTGGTCAGAGCAGGGGACTCATAATCCCTCGGTCGATGGTTCGATCCCATCCGGCCCCACTTGTGTTTGCGCAGGTCTCCACGGCTAGTGGCTTGTGATCCCCTCCTGCACCGATGAGCACGTCGGCGGGCTTCGGTCTGCAACACCGCTCCGGTGGCTGTCTGACCCGTCCCGAAGCGACGTCCGACCTCCGAACGTGCCATCTGCTGGCGATCCTCGTGGCTTGCGCTCCTGACCTCCGTAGACGTGGGTTTCTCGCCCCCCTGGCAATCGCTCGGCGACCCATCGAGGGAGCCTGCCTCGGGCAGCGTGTGCGAGGTTGCCGTCGACACACGGGTGCCCCACACCGATTGGCCCTCTCGCCGAGATCGGTAGGAAGCTGGCCTCATGCGTGCATTTCTCGGATTGCTTGCCGGAGTTCTGCTGGCCATCGGGGGCGGAGTCGGTGCAGAGGCGGCGGCGGGCACGGGAAGCGGCAACCCGACCGCCGCGGTGTCCTCTGCAATCGTGCGCACCGCGCAGCAAAAGAGCGCCGACTTCAGCGTCCGCTTCACGGTCTCGCTCGCCTCCGGAAGCTCCGCGTCGGTCTCCGGCTCGGGTGCCGCGGATCTCGCCACCGACCGTTTCCGGCTGAGCTTCAACAACCTGTTGGGCGCCTCGAGCGGTCCGGTCGAACTGTTGATGGTCGGCGGCAAGATCTACTTGGGCGCCCCACAGCTCGCCCAGCTCCTCGGTGGCAAGACCTGGATCGCGATCCCCGAACAGAGCGCCCCAGCGGGAACGAAGACGAGTTCCAATAACGCTTCGCAGACGATAAAGCGGGCGCTCACCCGCTCGGGCGTCTCGGTGCGTGATCTCGGGGGAGCAGCGGTTGGCGGCGTCTCCGTCGAGCACTACGTCATCCGCTATGGCGCCAACGCCATCCGAGGTGCGCTCGGCAAGCTCCCCGTCTCGCTCCCCGCATCCTCGCGCCAGGTGCTGAAGGGACTCGGCCCGGTGTCCGTCGGCGTATGGATCGACGGCTCGGGACTGGTCCGCCAGCTCGCCGGGGGGTTTTTCGTCCCTCTCACGGCCGGGGCGCCCAGCCGCTTGCAGTACACCGTCGGGTTCTCCAACTTCGGGACGCCGGTCCAGGTCCAAGCACCGCCTGCCTCCGAGGTCGCCCCCTTCTCACGGTTCGCGAAGACCCTCGGCGGCGCCGGAGCGGGCACCTCGGCGCTCTCGGGGCTGTCCAGCATTCTCTGATTCCACGCGCGCCGCTCGGCGAGCAGCGCGAACGCTGGGTGGCCGCCCTTAGCGGGCGGCTCGCCCGGCGGCGGCCTGATGGCCTAACGGCTTCTCGAGCACCACGAACTCGAGGTCGTCTCGAAGCGGCCGGCCGAAGCGGTCGTCCCCGTACGGGAACGGCTCGACCTCCCCGGTCGGCAGGTAGCCGAGCCGGCCGTACCAGGAGATGAGCTCTGGGCGCTGGCGGATCACCGTCATTCGCATCACGCTGGCACCCCAATTGCTCGCCGCCAGGTCCTCTGCGGCGCCGATCAGGGCTCGCCCGATTCCCTTTCCCTGCAGCTCCGGTCGGACGGCGAACATCCCGAAGTAGGCCCGTTCGCCCTCGCCTCTCGCCAGCTGGCAGCACGCCAGGAGCTCGCCGTCTTCTTCGACGAGGAGGATGTCGCTGGCGCTCGTGCCCACGACGTCGACGACCGCCTCGGCGTCGGTGCGCTGTCCCTCGAGGAGGTCCGCTTCGGTGGTCCAGCCGCGGCGGCTGGGATCCCCCCGATAGGC
>JAODBN010000212.1 GCA_025463965.1 Acidimicrobiaceae bacterium | reverse complement strand
CGTTGTCGAGCCCAACCAGGCGGTGGCCGGCCGGGAGCGGCTCCAGCTCGGCCACGTCCAGCGCGGCGCCCCCGATCTCGTTGGCGGCCAGACTCGCCACGAGTGCCTCCTGGTCGACGACCGGGCCGCGCGAGGTATTGATCAAGATGGCGTGCGGACGCATCAGCCGCAGCTGTGCGGCGCCGACCAGGTGACGGGTCTCGCGTGTGAGGGGGACGTGCAGCGAGACAAAGTCACAGTCCTGGAAGATCGCCCCGAGGGTGACCGGGGCCACTCCGTGGGCGAAGAAGGCCTCGCGCGACGCCATTGGGTCGTGCGCCGAAAGCCGCATACCGAACCCGGCGGCACGGCGCGCCACCGCCTGGCCGATGCGTCCCAGACCGATCAGGCCGAGCGACGCGCCGGACAGGCGGGGAATATAGGACACCGGCAGCGGCGCCCCGGATGCCCAGGAGCCGTCGCGCACGTAGCGGTCGAGCGGGATCACGCATCGGGCAGCGGCGAGCAGCATGGCCATCGTCTGGTCGGCAACCTCCTCCTCGATGATCCCCGGCATGTTGCACAGCACGATCCCCTTCTCGGTGGCCAGCTCCATCCCTTCGATGGAGTCCATGCCGATGCCGTTGCGGGCGATCACCTTGCAGCGAGTGAGCGACTGCATGACCCGGAGCGAGATGCCGTGGGTGACGAGGATCCCGTCGGCGTCGCGCACGGCGTCGATGACCTCGTCATCGTCGCCGGCACCGCTCACCACCACCCGGCACCCGGCCCGCTCCAGGAGTTCCATCACCGGCTCTCCGTGGGCGTTGCCCTCCGGGTCGAGGATCGCCACGGTGCAGCGTCCGGGGCTCACCCGGACCGGTCCCCGGGCCGTCGTTCATCTCGCACTAGCCACGTCACGGTCGCTCCTTTGCTCGATGCCTTGTCTGACCGGATGCTTCAGTTGTGCGCTGCGCCGCACCGCGGCGCCCCTCGCAGGCGCGCTAGCCCGCGGCCACCAGCTGCTCGCCCAGTAGGTCGATCGCCGCATCGCAGCTCTGGTGGCAGATGCTCTCCGGATCGCCCTCGAGGTTCAGTCGCCGCGCGGCGGTGAGACCGTCTACCGAGACGCCGATCCAGACGGTGCCCGGCGGCTGTCCCTCCTGCGGGTCGGGCCCCCCGACGCCAGTCGTCGAGACGCCGACCGCGGCGCCGAGCAGCCGGGCCACCGTCGCTGCCATCGTGCGGGCGGCCACCTCGCTCACCACCGGCCCGTCAGGCACCTCGAGCAACCCGTGCTTGACCTCCGAGGCGTACGCGACCACGGCTCCGCGGAACCACTCGGAGGCACCCTCGGCGGCGGCGAACCGGTTGGCCAGGAGCCCACCGGTCAACGACTCGGCCACCGACAGCGTCCATCCGCGCTCCAGCAGGCGCGCCCTGATTCCCCCCACGTCCATGGCGGCCCATCTTCGCGGCCCGGCCACTCCTCAGTCGAACCGTCGCTTCACAAGCGCAGACCTGCCCCATATCACTGCAGGCGAGACAACCGCCGGCCCGGCGGCTGCCGAGGAAAAATTCAGGCTTCGACGACGTGAAGCGAGTGGTCGCTCGTGTTCAGCGACCGGACTCCGTCCGAGGTCACCACCACGATGTCCTCGATGCGGGCTCCGAAGCGGCCGGGGACGTAGATGCCGGGCTCCACGGAGAAGGCATTGCCCTCCTCGAGCGGAGCGGCGTTGCCCTCGACGATCCAAGGGGCCTCGTGCTCCTCCACGCCGATCCCGTGACCCGTCCGGTGCACGAAAAGCTCGCCGAAGCCTGCTTCGGTGATCGGCTCGCGGGCGGCTCGGTCCACGGCCTCAGCGGTGACGCCGGGGCGGACCGCCGCGACGGCGGCCGCCTGGGCTGCCTGCAGCACCCGGTAGCAATCAAGCACCTCTGCGGAGGGCTCGCCGGTGATCACGGTTCGCGTGGTGTCCGAGCAGTAACCGGGTCCCGAGGTGCCCGGCTTGTCACCGGCGGCAGCCGGGATTGCAGGCGTCCCCCCCAGACGAAACGTGCCCCCGAAGTCACAGACGACCGTCTCGCCCCTGCCAATCACGCGTGCGCCCGGCTCGTGGTGGGGGCTTGCGGCGTTCGGCCCGCTCCCGACGATGGCGAAACCCACCTTGGAGTGGCCCTCGGCCAGCAGCCGGCGGGTGATCTCGCCCGACACGTCCGCCTCGGTCCGCCCGACGAGCGGAATCTCGCCGGCGAGGAGCGCATCCGCCACCCGGTCTGCCGCCGCGCCTGCGGCTGCCAGCGCGGCGATCTCCTCGGCGTCCTTGACCGCTCGGATCGGGCCGACGACCGCTGAGGCCGGCCGCCAGTCGGCCTCGGGGAGCGCCCGTTGAAGCTCCAGGAGCAGGCTCGCCCACGCCCGGTCGGAGACCGCCAGACGTCGCCGGGCTCCCACGAGCGAGGCGACGACTCCCACCGGGTCCTCGAGCTCATCCCAAGGTCGAAGCGAAAAGAGCCGCTCGTCGGCCTCCACCCGCGGTGCCTCCAGCCGGGGAACGACAAGGGTGGGCTCGGCGTCGAGCGGCAGGACGAGCACCGTCGGGCGCTCGAGGGGCATCGCCTCGTACCCAGTCAGCCAGGGAAGATCGGCCCCGAGGGACAGCAGGAGCGCGTCGACGTCCTGCTCGGCCATCGCCTGGCGAATCCGGGCGAGCCGCCCTAGCCGCGCGCCGAGGGGCCCGGGGTTCCCAACGGCCTCGGGCGCGACGTCGACGAATGGGAAGATCGGCGGGTCGGCAGGGTCGTTCGGACCGAGGCTGGAGCTCATGCGCTCCTCGATCGGCGGCGCACCGTCGGACCGAGCGTCACGGCGGCGCTCGGCGAGGCAGCAGCAGCAGCAGCAGGCAGCGAGCCGGCCGCATGCTCCGCGGCTGCACGGGCGTGGTAACTCGATCGGGTCAGCGGGGAGGCCTCGACGTGAGCAAAGCCCATGGCCCGGGCGACGGCACCGATCCGGTCGAACTCCTCCGGCTTCCACCACTTCGCGACGGGCAGATGGTCCGCCGAGGGACGCAGGTACTGGCCGATAGTGACGATGTCCACCCCGACGGCGGCGAGGTCAGCGAGCGCGCCGACAACCTCCTCCTCGGTTTCACCCATCCCGAGGATGATCCCCGACTTGGTCGTGAGCCCAGACGACTTGGCTCGAGCGAGGACCGAGAGCGAGCGAGCGTACGACGCCGACGGCCGGACGGCCCGCTGCAGCCGCAGGACGGTCTCGAGGTTGTGGTTGAGAACGTCCGGTCGGGCGGCGAACACGGCCCGCAGCGCGGCGGGATCGCCCTTGCAGTCAGAGATCAGCACCTCCACGCGCGTCTCCGGACTTCTCCGGCGCACCGCGTCGATCGTCTCGGCAAAGGCGGCGGCCCCTCCGTCGGCGAGGTCGTCGCGCGCGACGGCGGTCACCACGGCATGGGCGAGCCCCATGTCGGCGACGGCCTGCGCCACCCGCTCCGGCTCGCCTGGGTCGAGGGCGAGCGGCTTTCTCGTGTCCACGAGGCAAAAGCCGCAAGCGCGGGTGCAGCGCTCGCCGTTGATCATGAAGGTGGCCGTACCGTCGGCCCAGCACTCGTAGATGTTGGGGCAGCCGGCCTCCTCGCACACGGTGACGAGGCCGAGCGTCCGCATCGTGCGCCGAAGCCCGAGGTACTCATCGCCCATACGGGCCTCGACCCGTAGCCATGAAGGCTTGCGCTCCTCGAGGCGCACCCCACCTTGGGGGTCGACACCCGCCGCGGCGAGCCGACGCTGGAGCGGCCGGAGGGGTTCTGCGGGCGACGAACCCGCCGCGCCCGACTCGGGACCGTGCACGGTCGAGCCAAGAGACGGGAGCGGCGGCGGCGCGCTCGACGGTGCAGAAGCCTCCTGGCGCTCGACGCGCCGCGTACGATGCGGACGACCGGCGGGCAACAGCACCTCGGGTGCCCTGCGGGCCACCGCCTCAACGGCGTCGGCGAGCGACGCGCTCACGCCCTCGGCAGCGAGCGAGGTCACTGCCTTGTCGGAGATCCCACAAGGGACGATGTGGGAAAAGCGCGCAAGGTCGGGAGCCACGTTGAGAGCGAAGCCATGCATCGAGCGGCCGCGGGTCACGCGCACGCCGATGGCGCAGATCTTGCGGGGATCGGGCCCCTCGGGGTCGATCCAGACGCCGGGGTAGCCTGTGAGGCGACCGGCCCCGGGAAGCCCGAGCTCGTCGAGCACCTCGATCACCAGCTGCTCGATCGCCCCGACCCAGGTGGGCACCGAGCCCGGGACCGTGGGTACGTCGAAGACGGGGTACCCGACCAGCTGACCCGGCCCGTGGTAGGTGACGTCGCCCCCGCGGTCCGCCCGCGAAACGGTAGCTCCCTGCAGGGCCGGGCCCTGCGGGTCGTCGGGATCGAAGAGCAGGTGCTCACGTCGGGCGCGCACCCCGAGGGTGTACACGTGCGGATGCTCGAGGAGAAGCAGGTGGTCGCCCGAGCCGTGTCGGTGCAGGCCGTGCTGGAGGGCCAGCGCCTCTTCGTAGCCAACCCGGCCGAGCCATCTGATCCTCAGCGGTTCGCCCGCGCCCGAGCGCGCGTCGACCGCCCCCGTCAACGACCGCGTCGCCGGCACCCCCGGGACAGGACCGAGCGAGGCGGTGTCCGCGGCCACCGCTCTAGAGCTCCGCGGCCCAGTCGCGGGTCTCGAGGGCCCGCCGCAGGTCGGACATGAACGCTGCCGCGTACGCTCCGTCGACAGCTCGATGGTCGAAGGACAGGGCGAGCACCCCGACCGAGTGAATGGCGATCGACTCGCTGCCGTCGGTGGTGGTGACTACCACGGGTCGGCGCTTCACCCCGTCGGTGGACAAGATCGCCACCTGCGGCTGGGCGATGATCGGCACCGTTAGGTAGGTGCCGAACGGGCCCGGGTTCGTGATCGTGAATGTCCCACCGGCGATGTCGTCCGCCGTGAGCCGGCGGCTGCGGGCCCGAGCGGCGAGGTCCGCCACCGAACGCGCCAGTCCGCGCAGCGACTGGCCGTCGGCCTGATGCACCACCGGCACGATGAGGCCTTCCCGGTCGAGGTCGACCGCGAAGCCGAGATGCACGTCCTTGTGCACGACGAGCACGTCTTCTCCCACGGACGAGTTGAGGTGCGGGTAGTCGCGCAGCGTGTCCACCACGGCCCGCGCAACGAAGGGGAGGTAGGTGAGGCTGACGCCCTCGGCCTCCTTGAATGCCGCCTTGTAGCGGGCTCGCACTCGGTCGATCTGCTCGAAGTCGACCTCAACCGCGACGAGAGTGTGGGCCGAAGTGGCCTTGGACCGCACCATGTGCTCGGCGGTGACCCGGCGGATGGTGCCGAACGGGATCACCTCGTCGCGTGCCCCCGGCGGGGACGGCGCCACAGAGGTGCTTGCGCTCGGCCGAGACGGGGCCGCTGCCGGCGACGCCGGCGCGGGAGCGGCGACCGGCGAAGTGGAGACGCCGGCCGGAGCGGATGCGGGCGCTGGAACGGCACGGGCGTCTAGGTAGCCGAGCACGTCCTGGCGGGTGATCCGACCGCCCAGGCCCGTGCCGGGGATCTGGGAGGAGTCGAGACCGTTGTCTCGAACCAGCTTGCGCACGACCGGAGAGAGAAGCGCTCCTCGGGTCCCGTTGCCATTGCCGTTCTCGCCCTGTCGGGCGACGGCGACCGGGGTAGGCGCCGGGCTCGCCGCGGCCGGTCCGCTCGGCGCGGAAGGAGGCGGTGGCGCTGCGGTGGCGGGTGCCGGTGCGGGCTCTGGAGTCCGGTCCACCGGCGCAGCG
>JAODBN010000209.1 GCA_025463965.1 Acidimicrobiaceae bacterium | reverse complement strand
CCCGGCGCGCTCGGCTGGGCCCGGCCCGAGGTCGCCTCGCACGAGCCCGAGCCGGTGGCGAGCCGCTTCGGCGAGGCGCAGCGCCGGGCCGAGCCACGGGGCGAGTGGGCCGGCCGGGAGCCCACTGCGAGCCGTGCGAGCCGTCAGGCCGGCCGGGGCCGGGACGGAAGTTGCCCGGAGCACCGTCTCGGGAGAGCCCCACCAGAGCGCGGCGACTTCGCTGTTGTCCGGCACCGGCTCGGCGAGGATCGTGCCGATCAGGACATGGTCGAGCTCGTGCTCGACGAGGCCGCTCTCCGCACACGGCGCCCGGTAGACGAAGCTCCCTGCCGGCGAGAGCGCGCACACGAGGCCGAGCTCTTCCACCACTCGTCGCTCGGCCGAGGAGACCAGGTCCTCGCCCGGCCCGGGGTGGCTGCAGCAGGCGTTCGCCCACACCCCCGGGAAGTGGTACTTCGCCGGTGAGCGGCGCTGGAGGAGCATCGAGCCGTCCTGGCGGTAGAGGAAGACCGAGAAGGCCAGATGCAGCAGGCCCGGCGAGCGGTGAGCCTCCAGCTTGGGGGCGCTCCCGGTGACCGTGCCGTCTTCCTCGACGAGGACGACCGTGCCGCGCTCGCTCAAAGACCTCTCTCCCCTGTTCGCCGACCGGGCAGGCGCCTCGAGTCGGGCAGAATGCTACCGGCGCGCCCGTCCCGGGGGCGGGTCGGCGAGTCCGACCGACGAGACGAGGAGGCGGCGTGATGGAATACCGACGACTGGGCAGGGCCGGTCTGAAGGTAAGCGTGCTCTCCTTCGGCTCGTGGGTGACCTTCGGTCCCCAGCTGGACGGTGACCTCGCCAAGAACTGCCTCACGGCCGCCTACGACGCCGGGGTCAACTTCTTCGACAATGCAGAGGCCTACTCGGGCGGGCGCTCGGAGGAGATCATGGGCCGGGCCATCGCCGAGCTCGGCTGGCCGCGGTGGTCCTACGTCTTGTCGACCAAGATCTTCTGGGGTCTCCACGACGCGCCCAACATGAAGAACACCCTGAACCGCAAGTACCTCATGCAGGCCATCGACGGTTCGCTCGAGCGCCTCGGGCTGGACTTCGTCGACCTGCTCTTCTGCCACCGGTCCGATCCCGAGACCCCCGTCGAGGAGACGGTGTGGGCAATGCACGAGATCGTGGCCTCGGGAAAGGCGCTCTACTGGGGCACCTCGGAGTGGCCGGCGGACGACCTGCGGGCCGCCTACGAGATCGCCGAGCGCCACCACCTGCACAAGCCCACGATGGAGCAGCCCGAGTACAGCCTGCTGCGACGCGAGAAGGTCGAGCGGGAGTACGAGCGCCTCTACGAGGACTACGGGCTCGGCCTCACCACCTGGAGCCCACTCGGCTCTGGGATCCTGACCGGCAAGTACCTCAACGGCATCCCGGAAGGATCGCGGGCCTCGTTGCCGGGATACGAGTGGCTGAAGGACCAGCTGACCGACCCCGCCACCAACGCCAAGGTGCAGAAGCTGAAGGCGATCGCCGACGAGCTCGATTGCACGATGGCCCAGCTCGCCATCGCCTGGTGTGCGAAGAACCCACACGTCTCGACCGTCATCACCGGCGCCTCCCGGGTCGAGCAGGTCCACGAGAACCTCGCCTCGCTCGAGGTGCTTGAGCGGCTCGACGACGAGATCACCCAGCGGATCGAGTCGATCTTCAGCGACTGACCCACGAGTGTCACCTAGGAGCCGCTGGACAGGCCGTAGATCCGCGTAGTTGCGGAACGCTTGGGTCGAGCGTGAGGTCGCCCACGAGACTTAAAAAAGGGCACTGAGAGGGCGGCCATCTTCGGTTTCGCGTGTGTTCTGGCGCGAGCGGTAGTGGATGTGCTGACCATGCCTTACTGCTCTGCTACGTGGCTCCCCGTCGAAACGTGCACGTAGCGCGGCCATTCAAGATTCAGCTGCCCGGCGGGTCCTCGGATCGCCCATTCAGCGTGTCCGGGGAGCAGTAGGAGAGCTGCCAATGGGTCGAGCTCGTAAAGTTGATGACCGAACAGCCCTCGAATCTTTGGCTGATCCCATAGGCCATGACAATGCATAAGTCGCCCACTTCGACAAGCCGCGCCGCCGCGCCGTTTGCAATAAACGAATCGTCCTCCTCACCGGCTATCACGTAGGTCTCCCAGCGCGCCCCTGTAGAGATGTTCACGATCTGAACTCGCTCATAGGGCTGGATAGCGCCATCAAGCGCCTCGAGGAGATTCCGGCCGATCGTCGCAGATCCAGAGTAATCAATTGACTTGGCGGTCACAGGAATGCGATGGATCTTTGCAGTCAGGAACGTCTTCAACTCGACTCTCTCCATACGGGTCAGCTGCCTAGCGGCAGCAATCGGTCATCTCCAAACATCAGTGCGCACAACGCTTCTGGATCAGCCGTGAGGTTCCAACGCCTGGAACTGCCAGCCCCTCCCGCCGTAACGATCCCTCCCCAACGTTCGGGAACGAGGAGCCCAACGATTGCCTAGTCGAGCGAGATGACCTCGGCTGAGCGAGTCGTCGAGGCCGACGGCCGCGGGGATCGATGAAGCGATAGAGGGCTGAAGAGTCGCTTCGCAGGGACACCCGCCTCGTTCTTCGTGGCACGACAAGCGTCGCACATGCGGTTCGAAGCGTCCTCGAATCAGGAGGTGAGCTGGGATTTCACACGGCGTTCACGGAGCGGATACGGGGGGGAAATGCGCCGCTGGCAGCCTGTACAGACGCGAACGGCCAGCTCGACCAGCCAGAGAGCACCCTGGGGCGACGGCCACGTGTGACCGGGTCCCGCGGTTCCGGCGAGCCGGGCCGAGCGGGCGAACGAGACCGTAGGAGAGGTTACGTGAGCTACCAGGCCGAGTACATCTGGATCGACGGAACTGAGCCGAGCCCCCAGCTGCGCTGCAAGACCAACGTCGTCAAGGACGGCGAGAAGCCCGCAATCTGGGGCTTCGACGGTTCCAGCACGAACCAGGCTCCGGGAAGCGCCTCGGACTGCGTGCTGAACCCCGTGCTGGTCATCCCCGATCCGCTACGCGGCGGCAAGAACGTCCTGGTGCTGTGCGAGGTCCAGTTGACCGACTACTCGCCGCACCCCACGAACACTCGCGCCGCCTGCGTCGAGACGGCCGAGCGCTTCGCCGATCAAAAGCCAATGTTCGGGATCGAGCAGGAGTACACCTTCTTCAAAGACGGCCGCCCCTTGGGCTGGCCAGAGGTCGGCTTCCCGGCCCCCCAGGGCCCCTACTACTGCGCGGTGGGCGGCGACTACATCGTCGGGCGCGAGATCGTCGAGCGCCACACCCAGGCCTGCATCGATGCCGGCATCGCCATCGAGGGAACGAACGCCGAGGTCATGAATGGCCAGTGGGAGTTCCAGATCGGTGTCCTGGATCCGGTGGCCGTCGCCGACCAGATCTGGCTGGCTCGCTGGTTGCTGGCTCGCATCGCCGAGGACTTTGGCGTCCAGGTGAGCCTGGACGCGAAGCCCGTTCCCGGCGACTGGAACGGCGCGGGCGCGCACACCAACTTCTCGACCGACAAGATGCGCAGCGAGTACGACGCCATCATCGAGGCCTGCGAGGCGCTCGGCAAGAACGTCGACGAGCACGTCGAGAGCTACGGCGCCGGCATCAAGGACCGCCTCACGGGGGCGCATGAGACCGCCCCGTGGAATCAGTTCAGCTACGGCGTCTCCAACCGCGGCGCCTCGGTCCGAATCCCCTGGGCAGTCGAGAAGGCCAAGAAGGGCTACCTCGAGGACCGCCGGCCGAACGCCAACTGTGACCCCTACAAGGTGGCGCGGCTGATCACGAACACCGTCTGTTCGGCGGCCGTCGTCGAATAGCGAGCTCCGGCGGGCTCGCCCGTCCGAATAATTCGCGAGGCCCCGGCTCTTCCGCCGGGGCCTCGCCGCGTCAGCGAGACCGGAACCGCACCAGCCGTGCGGTGCCGCGGACGGAACCGTCCGCTCCGGAGATGGCGATCCAGTAGAACCGCTTCGCCGCAAGCTTGCGGAACGTCACGCTTCGCTTGGCCCCCGCGAGCGTCACGCTACGCAGACGGCAGCTCCGGGTGGACCAACTGGCGCAGCGCGCCAGTGTGGCGAGCCAGGTCGTCGCTCGGGGCGACTTGGCGTACAAAGTGAACGTCGTCACCGCTACGCCGTGGCCCACCTTCGGCGCACGGATGGTCGGCTGGAGGGGCGCCAACAGCGCGGTCGAGGTGTTCGAGGACTTGCTCGCCGGCGCTGTAGTGGTGGTGGTGGTGGTCGAAGTGCTCGACGTAGTCGTCGCGGGAGATGACGGGCTGGCAGGAGCCGGCGACGAGGCGCTCGACGCCTGAGACGCGCTGGCGGTGTACGTAAAGGACACGGTCTGTGTCCCGCGGCCGGTCGGTGAGCTCGCGCTGACTGAGACGGCGCCGCTGCCGCTCGGCACCACGACGGTGATGCTCGTCGAAGCTGCGGAGACCACGCTCGCCGATGTCGAACCGAACGCGACCGCCGCATGGGAGAGGTTCGTTCCGGAAAGGGTGACGCTCTGGCCCCCCACGCCTGAAGAGGCGGACACGGAGGAGAGCTGCGGGCACGCCTGCCCGGGGGCGACCGGGCTGCCGAGTCCGGTGGCGAGGTCGTAGCCGCTCCCGGCGGCGAACTGCCCACCGTTGATCCCCACCACGTCGTTGTTGCCAGAGGTCACGTCGGTGAAGGCCGCCGGGTAGGCGCCTTGGGCGGCGGCGCTCGCGTACAGACGGCCGCTGAGGCCCGGAAGGCCTCCGGCGCAGCCAACGGCGACGTCGGCGAACACGCCCGCCAACATGGGCGCCGCGGCGCTCGTTCCCACGACACCGTCCCAGCCGGGAAAGCCGCTGGACGAGTCGACGATCGCCACGGACGCACCGGCATCGGCGGACAGATCGGGAACGCCCCGGCAGGCGCCGGTACAAGTCTGCGAGGTCTCCGTGAGGCGCTCGAAGCTTCCTGCGGCTCCGCAGGGCTGCGAAGGAGAAGAGAGGTTCCGGAAGCCGTCGAGGCCGCCCTGCCAGGAGGGCTGGGCGAAGATGCAGGAGACCCCTCCTCCGCCCGCATAGTTGCCGTCGTTCCACGCGGTCTCGCTCCAGCCGTTCGCGGCCGATCCGCTGAGCGTCGTGCCACCCACGGCAATCACGTTGGGGTCCGACGCCGGGTAGTCCACCGCCAGCGCCGAGTCGCCGTCGGACGCGTAACAGTCCGCGGACCCCTGGTCGCCGGCCGCCGCGAAGATCGACTGGCCCTGGGCCGCTGCACGAACGAGCAGTGAGTGCACGGAACTGCCATCAGTGGTGAAGGCCTGCTCCTCGCACGCACCCCAGCTCGTCGAGACGAACGGGTCATCGCCGCTGACGATCTTCTGCCAGATCGCCACGTTGCTGTCCGACGACGAGCCTTGACCTGCCTCGTAGACGTCGATCGTCGCACCAGGTGCCTGCGCCATCAGCTCCTCGATGTCGAGGTCGGCCTCGATCGACCCGTTGGTCGGATCCGACGCGGCGGGAAGGGCCGGGTCGTTGTACGCCAGATGCACATGGGTGGCGTCGAGGCCGCACTGGTTGGCGAAGCTCTGAATCGCGGCGGGATCGTAGGCGGCGAACTCCACGACGGCGATCCGCTGACCGGTGCCGTCCCACCCGCTCGAGAACAGTGAGTCGACCCCATAGGCCGATCCCACCTGCTCCATGGTGTAGTTCGCCATCCTCGAGCTGCTCGCCGAAGCACAAGAAGTCGGATCCGTCAGGTGGGGCGACAACGCGGCCGGCAGGGCGGCTGGCAGCGCCGAGACGATCGCCGGACCTCGGCGGACGGCCGTCAGCTCTGGGCGCATCAGCTGTTCGTCGGAAAGCCCGGAGACGCCGGCGAGTTGGGAAGCGAGCCAGGAAGGAACGCTCGGTGCCTCTTTCGGAGCGTGGACGATCCTGCCGTTGCGCAGTCGATAGCGCTCGAGTCGGATCGAGAAGCGCTCCTCGATGGCGGCAACGCTCCCGGTGGCTTCGAGCACCAGGCCGGAGTACCGCACAGAGAGGCTGCCCGCCGCGAGCCAGCGCTCGGCGGCACTAACCGTCGCCCTGCTCGGCCCGTAGAGCGACAAGAACTCGTGAGGGGAGAGCGAAGAGCGCTTTGCCGATGGTTCGGCGAGCCGTGCGGCGAGGGACCCGCTGCTCCTCGGCGACAGAACGAGGTCGACGGTGAGGCGCTCGCCGGCGGGGACGACGCCGATCGCTCGGGCTCCGACCGGAGGACGGCCCGTAGGGGGCCCGACGCGCACCAGCGACGCGCCGGCCGTCGTGGCCACCGACCCGCCAATGAGCGCCCCGGACACGACGAGCCCGACAGCGAACGCTCTTCCCCGACGGGGAAACAGGCGCGCGGACGGGCGCGACCGCCACGTCGCCCGGCCGACCGGGCCGGTCGGGTCCGGCGCCACGGCACTAGTTTGTCACGCTCCCATACCAGACGACCACGCTCCGCGCGATGCGACCCTTGGCACGCGATAGGGCTTCGCCTACAGAAACCGGCTCGCACCCGTTCGTCGACCACGTCGGCGGGTCCTGCCAAGCTGCGCTAACCCGTCACCTGCGGCACTGAAGCTTCTGTCATCGTCTGAACTGGATGGGATGGAAGCTCATCCATTTCGCTCGCTCGAGCCGCGCCGGCCCAAGCGAGACGAGCACAGCAGACGACTTCGACCTCCGCGCGGGTTCGCCCGAGAGCTCGCAGTGGCAGTCGCTCTTCGTCGAGCCATGACGCACCAAGGCGCAAAACGCTCTCCCCGAGGTCGTCTAGGACGCCATGGTCCGCACGGCGCCGTCCGATGTCGGAAAAGGCGGTCTATCTACGCACTTGACATGTAGTCATTTCCGGCATCCGAGTGTTAGATCCGCCCTCGCTGCTGCTGCGGCGAATGCTCCAGGTGGCCGTTACACACGCTGCGAGGGCTACGCCGTTGGTTCTCGAGCGCGCTGCTTTTCCTCCGACGATGCGCTTCACGGCCGCCCGCTTCGCGGCGCCAAGGCTTCCCGATCGGCGGCTTCGCCGGCGTTGTCCTCGCCTCGGCGTTCAGCTCCTGGGTTCGAGCACGACTCCGTATCACTTGACACCAACGTGGGACGAAGGGCCCCCGGCGTCCAAAGGTGCCCCAAGTCTGACTCCCGCCGGCGCTCGGCCCGAAGGCGTTGACCGATCGGGCAAACATCGCACAAGCCCGGGCGCGCTTGGCCCTCGTATGTCGCCTGGCTGGGGTGGAGAAGCCCAGCCAAATGGAAGCGGTTGCAGATCTATTCGCGCCGCGGGTGCACGTTGGTGCCCGAAAGGGCGCTAACGACCGGAATAGCAAGTAAACGGCACATGAACTACCCCTGAGGGTGCTTGAAGTCCTGGTTTTCGCTTCGTAGAGTGCTCGTAGTCGCAGCGGGGTGAATCACAGTCCCCATCCGTTTGGTCAGCAGGGCGCGAAGTCTGCGCATCACTACGGCCTAAGAGAGCCGCAGCCGACGTTGAAGTCGCTGACGGCCCGTACGACGAGACCAAGAGCCCAAAGAGTTGCTCTCATCCGCTCGTTTCTTGGCAGGCGCGTCCGCACTGTAAAAGGTCAGTGGGACAGCCAGAGACCAAGAGGAAATGGATCGGTCCATATGAGTCTCAGCATCGTCCAAAAGTCCCGAGCGCGAGTCATTGATAACCCGGCACTGCTCAGCGTGATTGTCCCCACGCGCAACGAAGAAGCCAACATCGTCGACCTCACGCGTCGTCTCGACGAGGTGCTGTCCACGAGCTGGCGTTGGGAGCTCATCGTGGTGGACGACAGCTCCGACGACACCCCTGCTCGAGTCGAGGATCTTGGCCGCTCGGGCCTGCCGGTGCGACTCCTGCATCGCCAGCCGGCCCACCGGACCGGAGGCCTCGGGAGTGCCGTGTTGATGGGGTTTTCCGTGGCCCTGGGCGACGTCATCGTGGTGATGGACGCCGACCTCCAGCATCCGCCGGAGCGCCTTCCCCTGCTTGCCGAAATTGTGGCTCACGGTGACGTCGACGTCGCCATCGGCAGCCGGTTCGTCGTCGGAGGCGTCGCCGGGGGGCTCGACGGCCTGTGGCGCGTCCTGTTCTCGCAGGGCCTGCGGTGGCTGACGCGCCTGGCGGTGCCAAAGGTCCGGGGAGTGCGAGACCCCCTCAGCGGCTTTTTCGCCGTCCGTCGCACGGTGCTGGAGCGGGGTCCGACGCACTCCGAGGGCTTCAAGATCCTGCTCGATGTGCTCGTCCAGGGGAGCTGGTCGCAGGTGGTTGAGGTGCCGTACGCCTTCGGGCGGCGGGCGCACGGAACCTCCAAGGCAAGCGCCAGGGAGGGCCTGGCTCTGCTCCGCCAGCTGGTCCTCATCCGCCAGGCAGGTGTGCTGCGCCGCCTCCCGGCCGGGCTGCAGGCACGAACGGCCGCTCGCTTGCACATCGCCCACTCTGCCGTGGCCGCCCAGGCATGAGTGCCCGGCCGGACAAGCGGCTCGGGGTCTAACGAGTGCACCTTTTTCTCATCGAAGACATCGGCTTCGTGCTGATGGGCGTGCTGATGTTCCTCGTCTCGACCTCCACGTTGTGGTGGATGCTCCATGACTGGAACGGGGCGGCGCAGGGCGAGGAGCCCCTCGATTCGCGCCTCTCGAAGCCAGAGCCGCAGTCGTTTTCCTTGATCGTCCCCGCCCGCCACGAGGAGGAGGTCCTCGAGGAGACCCTCTTTCGGATGGGCTACCTCGAGCACGCTCGCGTCGAGGTCATCGTGGTCGTTGGGGACGACGACGCACCGACCCGGGCGGTCGCCGAGCGCGTCGCTGCCGTGTGGCCGGAACGCTTCCGGGTAGTCGTGGACGACAGCAGGCCGAAGAGCAAGCCCACGGCGCTGAACCGCGGGATCGCCCACTGCAGGGGCAGCGTGGTCGGCATCTTCGACGCCGAGGATGAGGTCAGTCCGGAGATCCTGAACGATGTCGAGGGCGTCTTCCAGCGCTCGGGAGCCGATGTGGTCCAGTCGGGTGTACAGCTCGTCGACCTGGACTCCCACTGGTTCTCGCTCCGCAACTGCCTGGAGTACTTCTTCTGGTACCGCAGCCGGATGCACGCACACGCCCTGCAGGGCGTCATGCCACTCGGGGGCAACACCGTCTTCTTCCGTCGCCAGGTGATCGAGGCCGTCGGCGGCTGGGACGACGGCTGCCTGGCCGAGGACTGCGAGATCGGTATGCGACTCAGTGCCCGGGGCTGTCCCACAGCCGTGCTGTACGACCCGCACACCGCCACCCGGGAGGAGACGCCGCCCAACCTCGGCAGCCTCTTCCGCCAGCGGACCCGCTGGAACCAGGGCTTCCTTCAGGTGCTGCGCAAGCGGGGCGCAGGCGGCTTCGCCCTCGCCCGCCAACGGGCCTTCGCCCGCTATCTCCTCGCCTTTCCGTTCCTCCAGGCGCTCTCGGCGGTGCTGCTGCCCGTCTCCTTGACGATGGTGCTCTTCGTCAAGCTGCCTGTGGGCGTCACCCTGGCGGCGTTCCTGCCCCTCATCGCCACGATCGTCACCACTGCGGTCGAGCTCGTGGCGCTGAGAGAGCTGTGCCGCGACTTCTATCTCCGGCTGCGGCTGCGGGACTACCTCGTGCTCGTCCTCTCGACCGTCCCCTACCAGGTGGTCCTGTCCTTGGCGGCGTTCCGCGCCGTGGGGCGTGAGATGCGCGGCGTCCGCTCGTGGGAGAAGACCGCCCACCTCGGCTCGCACCGTGTCGCAGTGCGCCCGGATCGCGAGGCCAGCGCGGCATGAGCACCGTTACGATCCCGAGGCCCCTCGAGCTCGAGGTCGCCCCCCGACTGCGCTCCGAGCACCGTTGGGCCCGCCGCTGCTTCGCCTGGGTCCTCTTGCGGTGGATGGACCTCGCCGTGGTGGTCCCGGTCCTTGCAGCGACTGGAGTCGTCCACGCCATCGGCATGTCGGCATGGCCTCCGCTCAACAACGACGACGAAGGCACGTACATGGCCGAGGCCTGGGCGGTCCAGACCGGCCGGGGTCCCCATCACGGGCTCGCCCAGTACACCTACTGGTATGACCACCCTCCTCTCGGATGGATCCAGCTCGCCGGGCTGACCTGGCTTACCCGGGCATATCGCGCCGGCACGGTGGCGGTCGTGTCTGGGCGGGGGCTGATGCTCGGCTACGCCCTTATCAGCTGCCTCCTCGTTTTCGTCGTGGCCCGGCGGCTCGGCTGCTCGCGGCTGTGGGCCGGGATGGGCACGGCGATGTTCGGGCTCAGCCCTCTCGCCGTCGACTACCTCCGCCTCGTCTTTCTCGACTGCATCGGCCTGCCCTGGATACTGGGGGCCTTCGCCCTGGCGCTGTCCCCGCGGCCCCGCGCCTGGATCCACGGGCTGAGCGGAGGCTGCCTGGCCGTGGCGGTGCTCTCCAAGGAGACCTACTTGATCATGGTCCCGGCCGTTCTGTGGCAGGCCTGGCAAGCGTCCCCCCGCCGGACACGGCGAATGTCCATGACACTGTTCCTCGCCGTCTTCTTGGCGGTGATGTCCTACTACCCGATCTACGCCGCGCTGAAGGGCGAGCTCTTCGCCGGCAAGGGCCATGACAGCCTGCTCGGGTCGGCTCTGTGGCAGCTCGGCCAGCGGGCCGGCAGCGGCAGCATCTTCAGCCGGAACAGCGGGAGCCACGCCCAGGTGATGAGCTGGCTGCAAAGCGATCCGTGGCTCATCGGCCTTGCAGCGGCGCTAATCCCGGTGGCCTTCTGCATCCGCCGGCTGCGGCCCGTTGCCCTCGGCTACGCCACCTTCGGCGTGATGCTGCTGCGCCACGGCTACCTGCCGAACGCCTTCATCGTCGGCCCGCTGCCCCTTGCCGCTCTGATCATCGCCGGCGTGGGCAGCCGCGCCTTCGAAGCGCCGGCACGCCTGCGAACCGCCACTGCCGAGCGAACAGGGGTGCGCAGTGTCGGCCTCAGGGCAGTCCTCATCGGGTCCGCCGTCGCCCTCGTCGGGCTGTGCGGTGTGGCGGCGGTGCGCATCGCCCCCTCCTGGATCCGCTCCGACCGCGCCCAGATGACCACCGACGCCGTCCATCTGACGCCGATCGTGCGGGCGGAGACATGGGTCGTCCAGCACGTCCCGAGGTCGTCCACCCTTCTCGTCGACGACGACGTATGGACCGACTTCGTGGACGACGGGTTCGAGCCAAACCGGGTGATCTGGGCGTACAAGCTCGACCTCGACCCGGCGGTGGCCCACCGGTACCCGGACGGCTGGCGGCAGATGGACTATGTGGTCATGACCCCGGCGCTGCGGGGGGACCTCGGTGGCGACCCGGTGGGAACGGCCGACCCGATCGCGGCGGTGTCCCACTCGAGCGTCATCGCCCAATTCGGATCTGGGGGCGCCAAGGTGAGCATCTTGAAGGTTCACCACCCGTCGGGAGTACGCCGGCTAGCCCAACGACCACTGCCCTCGAGCCTGCAATAGGAGAACGCCGCCATGTCCACGCCGACCACTTGGTCGCTGCAACCGCAGAAGGAGACTCCAGTGCATGAGAGCCCGCAACCCAATGTCCACGTGCAAGAAATGGGCGAACAAGAGGTGGCCGTGCGGGAGGCCAAGCCCGAGCGGCTCCTCGCCGACCCGGTGCCACATTTCCTCTCGGCGCTCCGTGGCTACAACCGCCAGCAGGTTCTGCGCTGGGCCTCCTGGCAGCAAAAGCTTCTCGCCCGCACCAGGGCCCGGCTCAAGGACACTGAGGCCGAGCTAGCACGAGTACGCAGTGAGCTCGAGCGCGCGCTCGTCGGGCAGGCCGAAGAATTGAGCGTCCAGTTCCGCCTCCCACCGGGCACGTCCGAGCACGCGGCACGCCGCCGACCGGGACACCTCCGGCGGGAGCGCCGGGAAACGGCGGCAGACGCCCGCGAGTACGCGAGGGAAGCTCGCGCGTAGCCACGACCGGAGGCCGGCGGCTGTACTCGCACTCGGTCCTCGCACTCGGTCCTCGTCCGCCCGGGAGCCTTTTTCCGAATACCAAGGTGGCCGCCGGTCGTCCCCTAGGCTGAGCTGAGATGTTCTCCTCGGGTCGTCTGTTCGGCGTGCTCGCGGCGATCCTGATCGGTGCCGGGAGCCTTTCCCCCACGCTTACGTCGGCCTCGGTGCGCACGGTCGGACCCTCCGTCGGCGACCTGCACATTCGGGGCAACCGTCTGGTGAGCGGGACGGGGACGCCCGTCGAGCTGCTCGGCCTCAATCGCTCTGGGACCGAGTACGCCTGCGCCCAGGGATGGGGGATCTTCGACGGCCCGAGCGGGCCGGGCGTCGCCGCCGCCATGAAGACCTGGTCGATCGACGCGGTCCGGGTCGTCTTGAACGAGGACTGCTGGCTCGGTATCAACGTCCTTCCTGCCTACTCGGGCGCGG
Organism: Acidimicrobiaceae bacterium; assembly: GCA_025463965.1. Taxonomy (GTDB): domain Bacteria; phylum Actinomycetota; class Acidimicrobiia; order Acidimicrobiales; family Bog-793; genus JAODBN01. The sequence goes on along the minus strand of JAODBN010000209.1, from coordinate 14,823 downwards.
CCTACCAGCAAGCGATCGGGCGCTACGTCCAAGAGCTCTCCGCCCGGGGCATCGTGGCCATCCTCGACCTGCACTGGAGCGCCCCGGGGACCCAGCGCGCCGAGGGCCAGTCGGCCATGCCCGATGCCACCCATGCCGTGGCGTTCTGGAGGTCGGTGGCCCGTACCTTCAGGGAAAATCCGCGGGTTGCCTTCGAGCTGTTCAACGAGCCCCACGACGTGAGCTGGGCGTGCTGGAAGTCAGGCTGCGCCATGCCCGGAGGGTGGCAGGCCGTCGGCATGCAGAGCCTCATCGACGCTGTACGGCGAACCGGCGCCCCCCAGCCCATCATCGTGGACGGCCTCAACTGGGGGAACGACTTATCGGGCTGGCTCACCCATCGCCTGCACGACCCACGCCAACAGCTGGCAGCAGGGTTCCACCTCTATCCCTGGACCGCCTGTGCCTCGCGGGAGTGCTGGGACAGTTCCGTTGCCGCCGTAGCGCGCTCGGTGCCGGTGGTGACCACCGAGGTCGGCGAGCGCGACTGCACCGGGAGCTTTTTCACCGACTACCTCGACTGGGCGGTGCCTCAACACATCTCGGTCCTCGCGTGGACCTTCAACGACAACCAGGGGTGCCTTTCGCTCATCCGAGGGCCCATCTCCGTGCCCACGAAGTACGGGGCCGCGGTGCTCCGGGACTTCAAGCGATTCGCCCGCGATGAGACAAGCTGACAGCAGCGTTCGGAGCCCGTGGGGCTGCTCGAGATCTTTCGGGTGGCCCGAAACGCGATTGGCCTCAGCTGCTCGACCCCTGCGCCCTCGGGGAGAGGCTCTTGAGAGAGACCATGGAGGTCCTCGAAACATCGACCCCGCGAAGTCCCCGACCAGCAGGCCACTCGTTTGGCTGTGGGCCTGAGGAGGCCTGCGGCGAAGTGCGAACACGGCACCCGCATCGCGGGGAGCAGCGTCAGCATCTCGTCGCAAGGCGAGGTCGCCGAGCTGGGTTGACGTTTGGACACGCGCACGCAGCGGTAGCGCGATGCCATGGCAGCAACCTCCACTGACACCATTCGCCACCGCCTCGAGACCGAGCGAGCCAGGGTGCTCGCTGCCCGGGATCAAGTGCTGACCGACCTGGTGGGCGAACAGGACGCCGCCGAAGGTTCAGAGCTGTCCTCGGTCGACCAGCACTCCGCCGACTCCGCCACCGACGTGGCCGATCGGGAGGGCTTCCTGTCCGTTGCAGAGATGCTGGAAGGTGAGCTGGCGGAGATCGACGCGGCCTTCGAGCGGCTCGAGGCCGGCACGTACGGCCTGTGCGAGGTGGACGGAAAGCCCATCGAAGAGGAGCGCCTGGAGGCGCTTCCCGCCACGCGCCGCTGCACGGCCCACCAGCAACTGGCCGACCTGGAGTAGGCGCGAGCCGCCCACCTTGGGTCGGCGTGAGACCACCCATTAGGGTCCTGCCGTGCACGTCGCCCGATCCGCTCCAGCGCGTTGAGCTCGTCGCTCGACACGGGCGGGTCGTCGACCGCCACCCCCGAGCACCTTGAGCTCGCCGCCGCGCTCTCCGGCGCGCTTCGGGGCGAGGTCGCCTTCGACGGTGGCACTCGAGGCATCTACGCCACTGACTCCTCCAACTATCGCCACGTCCCTCTCGGGGTGGTCTTTCCCCTCGACGAGGAGGACGTCGCTGAGACCCTGCGCTGCTGTCGCGAGGCGGGTGTCGCGGTGGTGCTGCGCGGCGGAGGAACCAGCCTCGCCGGGCAGGCCTGCAACGAGGCGGTGGTGCTCGACACGAGCAGGCACTTCAACTCGATTCTTTCGCTCGATCCCGAGGCGCGCACGGCCCGGGTCCAGCCCGGGGTCGTGCTCGACCGCCTGCGCGAAGCGGCCGAAGTCCATGGGCTGACGTTCGGGCCCGACCCGGCGACGCATGCCTGGTGCACCCTCGGCGGGATGATCGGCAACAACTCCTGCGGCACCCACGGTGTCTACGCCGGACGCACCTCGGACAACGTCGAGCGCCTGCGCGTGCTCACCTACCGCGGCGCCCGGCTCGAGCTCGGACCCCTCGGCGAGCCCGAGCTCGCCGCGGCCCGCGCCGCCGGTGGGGAGAACGGCCGCATCCACGGAGCGCTCGCCGACCTCATCGGTCGCTACGGCGACGCCGTGCGCCAGGGGTTCCCGACGCTCGGGCGTCGAGTCTCGGGATACAACCTCGACGACCTGCTTCCCGAGCGTGGCTTCCACGTGGCCCGCTCGCTCGTCGGGTCCGAGTCGACTTGCGCGGTCGTGGTCGAGGCAGAGCTGCGCCTCGTGAAGAGCCCCCGGGTCCGCCGACTGGTCGTCCTCGGCTTCGCCGATGTGCTCGAGGCCGCCGACGCGGTGCCCGACGTGCTCGCCCACGGGCTGCTCGCCCTCGAAGGTTTCGACGACGAGCTGGTCCGCCAGATGCGCGCCGGCGGCCTGCATGTGCGCGACTTGCCCCTGCTGCCTCCGGGCGGCGGATGGCTCCTCGCCGAGGTCGGCGCCGACGAGGCGGGCGAGGCGGACGCCTTGGCCGAGAAGGTGGCGCACGCACACCGCTCCTCGGCCGAGGTGGCGGTGTTCAGCTCGGCGGCCGAGCAGGCCGCGGTGTGGCGGATCCGCGAGTCCGGCCTCGGAGCAACGGCGCGCCCGCCGGGCCGACCGCCCAATTTCGAGGGGTGGGAGGACGCCGCGGTTCCGCCCGAGCGCCTCGGCCAGTACCTGCGCGGCATTCGGGCGCTGTGGGCCGAGCACGGCTACAGCGGTGCGTGGTACGGGCATTTCGGCCAGGGCTGCGTGCACACCCGCAACAACTTCGACTTCTCGAGCGCCGAGGGTCTTGTCTCCTACCGCTCCTTCGTCGAGCAGGCAGCCGATCTGTGCGTCTCGCTCGGGGGCTCGATCTCGGGCGAGCACGGCGACGGCCAGGCGCGCGGTGAGCTGCTCGAGAGGATGTACGGCCCTGAGCTGGTCGGTGCGTTCCGCGAGTTCAAGGCCATCTGGGACCCGGACCAGAAGATGAACCCGGGCCGGGTGGTGGACGCGCGGCCGCTCGACGCGGACCTGCACTTCGGCCCGACCTACCGCCGGGTCAGCCTGTCCCCCACCCGCTTTGCCTTCTCGAAGGACGGTGGCAGCATGCAGCGCGCCGCCGAGCGCTGCGTCGGGGTGGGGCGCTGTCGACGAGACGGGGCGGACGTGATGTGCCCGTCGTTCCGGGCAACCCGTGACGAGCGCCACGCCACCCGAGGGCGGGCGAAGCTGCTCGTGGAGATGTTCCAGGGAGAGACGACTCCTGCAACGTGGCGCAACGAGGAGGTCTTCGACGCGCTCGAGCTGTGCCTTTCGTGCAAGGGCTGCGCGGTCGACTGTCCGACGCACGTGGACATGGCCACCTACAAAGCCGAGTTCCTCTCGCACTACTACGCCGGGCGCTTCCGCCCGCTCGCCGCCTACCTCCTGGCACTGCTGCCCTGGCTGGCCCGTCCGGCATCTCGGGTGCCCCGCCTCGCCAACGCGGTGCTCGGAGACCACCGCCTGGGACGGGCGCTCAAGCGTGCCGGCGGCATCAGCCCCGAGCGCCCCGCGCCCGCGTTTGCTCGCCGTTCCTTCCGCCGCACGCCGACCGCGCGCGCTCACGCCGGGCTCGACGGGACCGTGGTGCTGTGGTCGGACACGTTCTCCGACCTCTACGTCCCACAGCGGGCGCAGGCCGCGGTCAAGCTCCTGGAGCACCTCGGCGAGCGTGTGGCCGTGCCCGCCGAGTGGGCGTGCTGTGGGCGACCCCTCTACGACACCGGCATGCTCGGCCTCGCCCGGCGCACGCTCGCGCGGGTGCTCGACGTCCTTGGTCCGGCCCTCGCCGCAGGCACACCGATCGTGGTCCTCGAGCCGAGCTGCCTCGCGACCTTTCGAGACGAACTGGTCGAGCTGTTCCCCGACGATCCCCGGGCCCGGCTGCTCGCCGGGCTCTCCCGAAGCCTGGCGGAGCACCTACGACAGCGCGGCGACCTGGCAGAAGTCCTGCGGGGCGCCAGCGCGGACAGCGGCACGCCAAGGGCCGTTGCCGTGCACCCCCACTGCCACCAGCGCGCGATCGGTGGCACCGACGCCGAGCGCGAGGTGCTCGAGGCGGCCGGCTTCGAGGTCACCGAGCTCAACGCGGGGTGCTGTGGGCTCGCAGGCTCCTTCGGCTTCCGTGCCGAGCACGACGCGCTGTCGCGAGAGATCGCCGCCACCGGGTTTCTCCCCGCATTGGCCGCCCTCGGGCCAGAGGTGGCCCGCGTGATGGACGGCTTCAGCTGCTCCACCCAGGCCACCCACCTCGGGGAGGACCCGGGCACGAGCCTCGCCGAGCTGCTCGCGAAGGTCCTCGGTGCGGACGGCTCCGCAGTTGCGAAGTCGCCGCCGGCTCAGGCGAGCTAGCCCGAGCGGGACCGGCGGGCGCGAGCCGCCAGCCGCCAGCCGCCAGCCGTGGGTCAGACCGCCACGAGGTCGCGGTCGTTGTCGGGCACCGCGAACACGAGCGGGGTGATGAGCGCCAGCAGGGCCGCCAGCACGAAGAAGGAGCGGCCGAGCGTGACGAAGGAGGACCCGCTTCGCGCCACGAGCGAGGTGGTCACAGCGACCGCCACGATCGCCCCGGCCTGGCGTGCTGCTCCGCGCAGGCCCGAGATCGCCCCGATGTCGTCGGGCGAGAGCTGGATCGTGGCGTTGTTCGCCGCGGGCGCCGAGGCGCCCGTCCCGATGCCGGTCAGCGCCGCCCCGAGAGCCAGCCAGGTGTAGGGGCCGAACACCACCGGGGGAAGGGCGATGCAGGCGAGCCCGGCCGCGATCAGGAGGAACCCGACGATCATCGGCAACCGGTAGCCGGTGCGACGGATGAAGACCGAGGCGAGCGCGGCGATCCCGATCTCGCCGACCGCACGGGCCGTGAGCAAGGTGCCCGAGGCGAGCGGCGACAAGCCGTAGCGGTCCTGTGCGAAGACCGGCACGAGGGAACCGAAGCCAATGGCGCACGCTCCCCACACGAAGTTGATCCCGTTCATCACGGCGAACGACTTCTCGCGCAAGAGCATGAGCGGGATCAGCGGGTCGGGGATCCGAGACGACCGGCGTAGGAAGGTGACGGCGCAGATCACCGCGCCGGCGAACGGCCCGAGCGTGCCGAACGAGATGAGCGGGGTGTCGGCGTTGCCGGCGTGGGTGATGGCCAGCATCGTGCCGAGCACCGCTCCTCCGAGCAGCCCCGCGCCGATCAAGTCGATACGCCCGCCGACGGGCTTTGAGCGCGGGAGGTAGCGGACCCCGAGCATGGTAAAGACCACGCCGACGGGGACGTTCACTAAGAAAATGCCGCGCCAGGACCACGTCGCGATGAGGATCCCGCCGAGGATCGGGCCCACGAGGGCGCCGAGGGGGAAGATGCTCGAGAAGAAGCCGAGCGCGCGGTCCTTGCCGTCGCCGTAGACGTCGGCGACGATGCCACTCGCCGCCGGGACGAACGCAGCCCCGCCGATCGCCTGCACCACCCGAAGGGCGATCAGCAGGCCGATGCTGCGAGAGAAGCCGCAGGCGAGCGAGGAGGCGGTGAACAAGATGGCCGCCGCGATGAAGACGCGCTTTCGCCCGAGCCGGTCACTTAGGCGCCCAGCCACTGGCATGGCGACGACAAGACCGAGCTGGTAGGCGGTGATCGTCCAGCTCGTCCAGTTCAGCTTGGCCCCGAGGGCATGGCCAATCGTCGGCAGACCGGTCGCCACGATCGTGCCGTCGACAGCAGACATGAACAGGGCGAGCGAGACAACCGAGAAGATGACGAGACGTCGGGAAGACGAAAGACCCTCACCCTCGAGCGCCGCGCCTGGCCGCGCGAACCCAACTCCAGAGGACATTGTCGACAATCCTAACCGATTGCAAACGACAATGGAAGCACAAAGGCGCGCTCATTGCATTTCCTGCAACTTCTTTCGGCCGGGTGGCATAACCTTCGGCATTGACGTGTCAGTTTCAGGCTGGCTGGGCGGGCGCTTCGACCTGTCGTCGGAGCCCTGCTCCCGGGCAGGGTTCGAACCCTGCTTGTAGATCGTGAGCACCGTAGAAGAGGTGGTCAGCGCCACGATCGCGCCCACGGCGACGTCCGCGGCGAATGCTTCCAGGACGAGCTGACCTGGCGTCAGGCGCACGGTCTCCCCGAGCAGCGCATCGCCCATCACCACGGCCACGGTCGGCTCGATGATGCTGATGAACGGCATCGAGTAGGCGAGCGGACCGGCCTGGTAGGCGCTCTGGGAGATGACAAGGGCCAAGATCCCCGCCGCAACCGTCACATACGGCTTCCAGGTCAAAAAGGCATGGCCGAGATTGCTGCTGAGGGCCTCGGTGGTGACCTTGGTGAGGACCGCCAGCGCACCGAAGCAGATACCCGCCGCCGCACCGAGCAGCATCGCCCGGTGCGGGCCTTGGGCTCGCGAGCCGATCAGCACCAGCAGACCGGCGCCGCCGGCGATCGCCAGGAGGGAGACCAGCCACGCCGTCGCACCGGGCGAATAGCGCGGGTTGGTAGGGGTGGCGACGAGCAGGAAGATGGCGAGACCGGCCAGCACCGCGGCGATCCCGAGGGTCTCGCGCCGTCCCACGTGACAGTGACCGCGCCAGATGCCGAGGGGAATGGCAAAGGCGAGCTCGGTCACCACGATCGGCTGCACCAATGCGACCGGTCCGTAGGACAGGGCGAGCGCCTGCAGGCCGTAGCCGGCGATCAGCAGGCCGATGCCCATCAGCCATCTTCGGCGGTGAGCCAGATCCACGAGCAACGTGAGCGAGAGCGAGTCGTCGGAGGGCACCGACTGGGTCGACTCCTGCTGGAGCACCGCCGCGAGCGCGAAGCTGAGCGCAGCGCCAAGAGCCGCGAGGATGGAGGGGGCGAAGTTCATGGGCTCCGTCTCGCCGTCGTGTCCGACTCCCGACGACGCTACCGGCGAACGCGCTCCGAGCAGGCCGCCGGAGGCCCGTGAGATGGCGCTCCGACGGACTGGCCTTCTGCTCGAGACCTAACGCTCAGCCCCTGCCGCATGACGGCAGCCTGTTGTACGAAAGCCGACCAGCCCGGTGTTGCCATGCCGGGTCCAATCGGACCCGTGCTGCCGCCGGTGCTGTCCGTCTCAGTGCGGTCCGTCTCAGCGCTGTCCGTCTCAGCGCTGTCCGGCTCAGTGCGCTCCGGCTCAGTGCCCTCCGGCTCAGTGCTGCCAGACCCGGACGTAGTCGACGAGCATGTCGGCTGGGATGACCTGGGGTCCTCCGAACTTGGTGTCGACCGCCAGGTTCAAGATCAAGTACATCGGCGCCGAGGTGATGTTCGAGGTGAGCTGACCTACCTTGACGCCGTCGTAGTAATAGGTGACCGAGCCGGGCTCCCAGTCAGAGGCGAAGGTGTGCCAGCCCGAGAAGTTGGTCCCTGTTGGGCAGCCCCCTGGGTTGCCGGCCGGGCTGATGAAGTGCCAGCAGGCCTTGCCAGACAGGCCCTCCATGATGTCCATCTCGCCATCGGCCGGCCAGCTCTGGCCGTCGCCCCAGAAGGCCGGCCAGTCGGCGGTGCCCGAGCCACTGGCCGGGATGTAGATGCGCGCCTCGGCGAAGCCGTAGGTATAGGAGAACTTGCCGTTCGTGCTCACGAGCCCGGACGTGTTCGGCCGCGTGACACCGCCGCAGGTCTGTGACTGGGCCACGAGAGAGAGGTTGAGGTTGCCCCCCGAAACGCTCACCTGGGACGGGCTGTAGCACTCCTGCTCTTCCGAGTTCACCGGAGAGGTGATGCCGGACCCGAACCAACCGGGCGTCCAGGCGGTGGAGTCGAGCGATGAGCCGTTGAACTCCTGGTCGAAGATCGAGTGCCAGCTGCCGGGCACCCCGACAGGGCTCGCCGTCGAGCTCGACGTCGTCGACGTCAAGGTCGTGGAGGTGGCCGGAGTGGGCGCGGGAGTCGTCGCGGCAGCCGGGGTCGGTGTGCTCACCGGAGCGGAAGGAGCAGAAGAGCTGCTCGTGGCCGGCGGGTTTGAGGCGACGGGCGCCGTGGATATCTGGGAGCCCGTGGAGAGCGAGTTGGCGAGCGCGGCAGTAGCGGGGCTCGGGGTCGTGATCGTGATCGGCGCGGGGGTCGTCTTCACGGTGACGCAATGGACGCTGCGGCGGCCGTGCTCCACCTTCGTGGTGCAGTGGGTCAGGCGCCCCTCGCGGGCCGGCTTGGCCGAGCCGTGCGAGACGGGATGCTGACCGAGCACGAAAGGGCCGCCCAGTAGGGCGAACGGCACGGCGAGAAGATGGGAGATTCGCAAGCTCTCTCCTTGGGCGGCAGCTGAACCGAACCCCGTAGACGTGTGCGAGCGGCGGTATCGGCTGCCGGCAGCTCTCGCTCGTTGGTGAATCAACGGCGCCGCCGGCTCGGCCGTTAAGGGTTTGGTCCCCTTCGGGCACAGTCGACGTCGTCCGCGTGGTCCGCGTGGGCACGTCGCCTCTCGGACCGGCGAGAGCGCTCATGGGCACGATGCGCTAGGCGGAGGGCGCCGACTCGGTCCAAATGGCGGTGCTGGCGAGCCACCGCAAGCTCCCACCAAGCGAGAATTCAGCTGGTCGTCAGGTTTACCGGGCAGAGTCGTTAGCGACGATCGTCCCGGCGTGGGCAGCCGCGCCACCACAGGAGCTTCATGGCCACCACCAGCGACCCCGCGGGGGCGATCACGTGAGCGCCGGCGCCATCGCCCGGCGGCAGGCGAGGCGTCCCCCGGCTCCTGCTGCCACGCCAATCCCGCACCGGCCCGGACATCGGCCGCGCTCGCTCGTGGCGGACGTCTGCTGTGCCCTCGCCGGGCTCGGGTTCGGGGCCGTCCTCGCCACGGTCGTCGAGGGAGAGACCCGCGGCACGCTCGCCGCGCCAGGGGGCCTGCTCACCGCGGCCGGACGGCTGAGCGGGTTCACCGGTTCCTACCTCATGCTGCTCATGGTGCTGCTCGCGGCACGACTTCCCTGGCTCGAGCGGGCCGTCGGCCAGGACCGACTGCTCCGCTGGCACCGCCGGAGCGCACCGTGGGCGATCGGGCTGATCGGCGCCCACATCGTCCTCATCACGCTCGGCTACGCCGCGCTCGCCAAGGCCGGCTTCTTACGTCAGCTCTGGAGCTTCGTCACGACCTACCCCGACATCCTCGCCTCGGCGGTCGGCTTCCTCCTCCTCGTGATGGCGGGGGTGACCTCGTTCCGCTACGCCCGCCGGCGTCTCGCCTACGAGACCTGGTGGGTCGTCCACCTCTACACCTACCTCGGGCTGTCGCTTGCCTTCGCCCACCAGATCGTCACCGGGGTCTCCTTCATCGGCCACCCGCTCACCAGGGCGTTTTGGATCACTGCCTGGGCGGCCACGGCGGGCGTGGTCATCGCCTGTCGGATCGGCCTGCCGCTGTGGAGGAGCATCCGCCACGGCCTGCGCGTCGTCAGCGTGCGCGAGGAAGCCCCCGGCGTCTTCTCTGTGGTCTGCTCGGGGCGCCGCCTCGACCGTCTACGCGTGTCGGGAGGCCAGTACCTGCAGTGGCACTTCCTGACGCGACAGCTGTGGTGGCAGGGACACCCCTACTCCCTGTCCGCACTCCCCCGCCCGCCGTATCTGCGCATGACCCTCAAGGCCCTCGGCGACCACGGGCTCGCGGTCTCCCAGCTGAAGCCGGGTACCCGGGTGGCGATCGAGGGCCCCTACGGCGCGTTCACCCACCACGCCCGCTCGAGCGACAAGGTGGCGCTCGTCGCCGCCGGCGTGGGGATCACCCCGCTGCGGGCGCTCCTCGAAGAGCTGCCGGCCGGGGTAGACCCCGTGGTCATCGTGCGCGCCTCGACCCAGGGCGACCTCGTCCATCGCGACGAGATCGCGGCGCTCGTCAGCCGGCTCGGCGGACGCCTGCACGAGCTCGTCGGTCCCCGGGACGAAGTGCGCCTCGATGCCAGCGCGCTCGCCCGGCTCGTGCCCGATCTGTCGACACGGGATCTCTACGTCTGCGGGCCGGACCCGTTCAGCGACGCCGTGGTCACCGCAGCCAGCCGGCTCGGAACACGTCCCGAGCGGATCCACCGCGAGGCATTCTCCTTCTAGAACGAAAGTGCGGTTCTGATGCACCTCCCGACCAGCGCCCCATGAGACGGGCACCCATCGTCATCCTCGCCACGGCCGCCGGCCTGGCGGGGGTGTTGAGCTTCCACACCAAATCGACGTCGCTCACGCTGCCGGGGACCTCGCTTGGCTCCTCCAAGGTGTCCTCGAGCACCCCGGTCGCGGCCGGCGCCCCGCCTGCCTCCGGCACGGGCAAGGCGCCAAGCACCACCGTCGCTCCCCGGGCGAGCTCCGGCACCGCCTCGACCACGACACTTCCGCCGACGAGCACGACGGCTCCGACGACGACGACCAAGCCGCCGACGACGACCAAGCCGCCGACAACGACCAAGCCAGCGACGAGCAGCACCAACCCTGCGACGAGCACGACGAAGCCGTCAACGACCACGACGCGACCTGCGACGACGACCACCAAGCCGCCCACCACGACGACCAAACCGCCGACGACGACCACCAAGCCCGCCGCGGCGAGCTCCGCTACTGGCGAGCTCGTCAACTACAACTGGGGCGTCCTGTCGGTCAGCGTCAGCGTCAGCGGCTCTCGGATCACCCACGTGGGGATCGCCTCGCTCGACGACGGGGGCAACCCTCGGTCCCAGTCCATCGACGACCAGTCGATACCGATCCTCGAACAAGAGGTAATGAGCGCCCAGAGCGCGAACATCCAGAGCGTCTCGGGAGCGAGCTACACGAGCGCCGGTTTCATCCAGTCGCTCCAGAACGCGCTGTCGAAGCTCGGACGCTGAGTTCTTTGCCATGAACCTGCGAGCTGGCGCGCCGGTGGCCCCGCGCCTTCGTCACGTCGAGCACGTGATGGGAACCGCCGTCGTGCTCGAGTGCTTCGCCGAGGAGGGCTCGCCGTACGAGGAAGCGCGAGCCGTCGTCGCGCTGGCCCGGGCGCGCGCCGAGCTGCACCGGATCGATGCCGTCTTCAGCACGTGGAAGCCGGACAGCCCGATGAGCCGCTTTCGCCGGGGCGAGCTGGCGGAGAAGGAAGTGCCGGCGGAGCTGGTCTCGGTATTGGCGCGATGTGGCGAGCTGCGCGAGGCGACCCGGGGTTGGTTCGACCCTTGGGCGCTGCCGGGGGGAGTCGACCCGACCGGGCTCGTGAAGGGCTGGGCCGCCGGGCGTGCGCTCGAGCTGCTGCGCGAGGCGGGGGGCTCGGGAGCCCTCGTGAACGCCGCTGGGGACGTGGCCGTCTCGGGCTCGCCGGGCGGAGGAGAGCCGTGGCGGATAGGGATCGTCGACCCGTCCGATCCTCGACAGCTGGCGGCCGTCGTCGCTGTGCAGGGCTCGGTCGCCACCTCCGGCACGTACGAGCGGGGCGCGCACCTCGTCGACCCGTTCTCGGGTCGCCGGCGTGCCAGGGCGGCCGCGGCGACGGTCTGCGGGCCGGACCCGGGAACAGCCGACGCGCTGGCCACCGCGCTCGCCGTGGGCGGGCCCGAGGCTCTGGACTGTTTGGAAGAACTTCCCGGCTACGAGGCGCTGCTCATCGGCCGCGACGGTCACAAGCGGGCGACGGCGGGCTTTCCCTTCGCTCGTGTCGATGGTCCGAGCGCGAGCGGCGCTGACGACAGCTGAAGCCGCCAGTCGCTAAAGGCCAGTTGCAAAAGCCCAGTCGCTGTCCGAACTCGTCAGGGGCGCCCCTAGGGCAGGCCCTTGGCGACCTCCAGCATCGGCTCGACAACACCGGCCCACCACAGAGGGTTGCGCAGGTAGCGGCGGGCCGACTTCTCGAGGTTGCTCGTGATGTGCGACAGCCAGTAGAGCAACGTGAGTTCTCGGAAGGGGATGCCGGAGCGCGCAATCGCCTGGCTCGCCAGACCGAGGGTGCTCGTGACCGGCTGCTCCGAGAAGATCCGTCGGAGCACGACGCCGAGCTCGGCACGCTGCTGGACCCTCGCCACCGAGAAGACCCACGACAGCAGGTCGAGCGCGGGAACCCCCAGCTGGCTGGCCTGGCCCCAGTCCACGATGGCCGCCACGCGCACCGGCTCCAGGTCGAACAGGACGTTCGGAGGGGTGAAGTCTCCGTGCACCCAACCGAGGGTCACGTCCCTTCCTTCGAGGGCTTGGCCGAGGCGGTCCTCCAACCGGGAAATCGCGTCGTACTGCACGCGCGGCACCCGCCCCGATGGGTGTGCGGCACGAAGCGGCGAGACCATGGGGTCGAGCAGCTCGCGAACCGCTGCGGCGTCGAGGTGCACCGTCATCGAAGTGCTGTCGTGGAACTCACCGATCGCCTGGAAGGCGAGCCGCGTCGCCGGGAGCATCAAGGAGCGGTTGTCCGAGAAGAGGCGCTGGCCGCTGACGCCCGCCATCGGTGTCTCGATGGCGAACAGCGGCACGTGCTCGCCGTAGACGAGGCGGTAGCCGGGGGTGAGACGGCTCCAGCTCTTGAGCCGGTCGTCCATGGAGAGCGCGCTCAACAAGTCGCCCTGGCGGAGCAGGTCGCGTCGACCGGGCGCGGTGCCCGGGACCTTCAAGATCGCGAGCATCGAGTCCTCGGCGCTGCGGGCGCACACCACGAGCAGGTCGGAGGCACCCGACACCACGTCGAGGTGCGCCACCTTCGCCGCGCTCGCCGGAGCGACAACCGCGAAGTCCGCAAGCAGGCCCGACGAGATCGTCTCGGTCGCCTGGCGCTGGTGGCGCCGCCGCCACAACGACACGGCCTGGCGGGCCGGCCCGGCGACCTTTGCCGCGCTCGCCGCCCGGGCGCCGGCGAGGGCGACGGACGCGGATGCGGCGAGTGCACGGCCACGGATTGCCTCGTTGGTCCGCAGCGCGAAGAAGAGCATGACTGCCGAGGCTACGAGAACCTGGCCCCCGAGCCACGAGATTCCCGCTGCGAGTATCCCGTAGCGAGGGAGCGCGAACCACGTTCCCCCGCCGACGAGCAGGCCGAGCACGGCGTTGAGTGCGAAAACGACCTTGGTGCGCCGAAGCACGCGCAGCGAGCTGATCGCCGTGGAGGTCACCGCGAAGGGAAGCGCGGAAAGGGCCATCAGGCGCAGCGTCGTCGTCCCGGCCTCCGCGTAGGCCGCCCCGAACAGGCGCAGGATCACGGGGGCGCCGACCACGACGATCGCGACGGCGGGAACGAGGAGGCGCATGAGGTGGCCGAGCACCTGGCGACAGCGCTGCCAAAGGTCGGTGGGGTTGGCCACGGCCTCCACGACGAACGATGAGCCAAGGCTGATGCTGACGAGGTACATGACCTGAGTGACCACCCAGGCCAGCGCGTAAAAGGCGCTCGCCCGCGCACCGGCACGGTGGATGACGAACAGCGGCAGCAAGCTTGTGCACGCCAGCCAGCACAGCGACGCCAGGTAGTCGTAGGGAAGGTACCGGCGCAGCTCGCCGAGATCGAGCTGGCCGACCGGCGCCCGCCGCTGCTCGCTCGGCACCGCTCGGCCGAGCAGGAACACGTTGGTCACCACGATCGTGGCCACCGTGGCGAAGCCCCAGGCGAGAAGGATCCCCGACTTCGGGGCGAGCAGCGCCAGCGGGATGATCAGGACGGCCTTCAAGATGCCGTGCCCCGCGTTCTCGATCGGCACCCAGCGCGCGTGGCGAAGGCCGGTGAGGGCCCCGTCCTCGAGCACGAAGATCGACCAGGCGATGCACGAGCCCACCCACGCCGCAGCGATGAGCGGGTTGCTCAGCATGGCGTGGACCCCGCCCCCGAGCCACCGGGAGAGGGCGACGAAGCCGAGGCCGAGCATCAGCGCCACGAGGGCGCTCACCCCGTAGGAGCCGAGCACGAAGCGGCGGCGATGCACACCCGCGCCCGGAATGAACCTGATCATGCCGTTGGCGAGGTTGAGCTGGGCGATGCCCCCGACCAGCTGGAGCGCCGAGATCGCCACGGAGTCCTCGCCGACGACCGCCGGCGGGTAACGGTGCGCGGCGATCAGCCAGAAGACGAAGCCGATGCCGGACGACAGCACCGCGCTGAGCGAAAGGGCGAGCCCGTTTCGCAGCAGGGGCTCGCGCAGGTCGGGGATCGGGAGCCGCTCTTGCCAGCGGGCCCTGGGCGTCTCGGTGGCGAGGCTCACCGGGCCACGCCGGCGTCGTGCGCGCGGCCGGGGCGCTTCCGGGCGGCTTGTGCCGCAAGTGCGTCGCGCCCGAGGCCGACGAGGCGCGCCGGGATCGCCCGCTTGCCTGCCTCGTGGAGCGAGAGCAGGTCGACGAGCACACGCTCGTCTCTTCCGAGCACCGGAGCGGCACAGCGAGGACACGTACCGGGGGCGTGCCCGAGGAACGCTCCGACTGCCTGCGCCGTCCCCGCTTGGTACGCCCGGGTGGTGACGGTGGCCTTGGCGCCGAGCACGAGGCCCGCGGCGTGTGCGGGCACGAACGGATGCTCGGCGAGCTCGAGCATTGGCACGTCGGGACCGCTGTCGCCGATGGCGAACGCGAGCGGCTTGGCAAGCCGCTCGCTCGCGGGGTCGCGGGCGAGCAGCGACCGGATCGCCCGGCCCTTGTCCGCCTCACGGGGAACGAAGTCGGTCTGTGCCACGCCGTGTACCGCCTCGAGCTCACCGGCCGTCCCGCTCGCTTCGAGGAGCTGCTCGGCGAGGCGCGCCCCGATGGCGACACAGCGGCCGCGCTCATCGCGGTGGCAGCAACGCACGACCTCGGTATAGG
>JAODBN010000190.1 GCA_025463965.1 Acidimicrobiaceae bacterium | reverse complement strand
CAGCCCGAACCAGCGAGCGACGTAGTCGGGCGATCCCGTGACGCCCGCCGGTGTGGCCCGAGCCGTCACGGCGATGCCCCGAAGCGCGCCCGCCGGGTGCTCGCTTCGCACGAGGTTCTGCAGCGCGGAGAGGTCGGGGAACAGCCGTTCCACGAGATCGGGCGAGGAGACCACGAGCACGAGGTCGGTACCGACGAGCGTCTCGGTCACCTGCGAGGGCTCGAGCCCGAGGGCGGCCAGCACCTCTGCAGCGGGCTCGGCCGGGACGAGCGAGCCCGCGGGAAGGTCGATGCGAACCCGCCCCGGGCCGGCTTGCTCCGCGGCAAGCCAGCCGCTGCGGGTCCAAAAGTGGATGCGCTCGGCGGAACGGTGCTCGGAGTCGAACAGGTGGCCCGCGCTCGCCAGGGTGGCGTGCCCGCACAGGTCCACTTCCACGCTCGGGGTGAACCACCGGAGCTGGTAGGTGGGCCCCGGCCCGGGCGGCGGCGTCTCGGTGCCTGAAGTTCCCGGGACGAGGAAGGCGGTCTCGGAGAGGTTGTTCTCCGTTGCGAGATGCTGGAGCAGGTGGTCATCTGGCCATCGCTCGAGCATCATCACCGCTGCGGGGTTCCCCTCGAAGGGCCGGTCGGCGAAGGCGTCGAGCTGGAAGAGCGGGAGGTCCACCCGCCGATCCTGCCACGACGCCTTCGCACGAGCCGGTCGTCGGCCGAGGGAATCAGCCGACGGGCACCACGTCCCCGGCGGGCAGGTCCCGGCGCGACGCCCGCAGCAGCGAGAGCGTGGCGACGAGGGCCAGGCCGACGATCACCGCGCTGTAGGTGAAGGCGACGGTGTAGCCGTGCACGAGACCGGCGGAGGCGGTCGCCACGGTGTGCTGGCGCGAGGCGAGGTACGTGCCGGTCGCCGAGGCGGCGATGGTGTTCAGCAAAGCGGTGCCGAGGGAGCCGCCGATCTGCTGGGTCGTGTTGACGAGGGCGCTCGCCACCCCGGCGTCGTGGGGAGCGACCCCGATCAGCGCCGTGCTCGAGAGCGGAACGAAGGCGAGCCCGATGCCGAAGCTTGCCAACACCTCGGCAGGAAGCACGTGCACGGCGTAGCTGCTGTGCACGCCGATCTGGGTGAACCAGGCAAGACCGATCCCGGCGAGCAGCAGCCCGGCCGCCATCAAGGTCCGTGGCCCGAGGCGGGGGAGCAGCTGGCTCGCCAGCACCGCGGCGAAGATGATTCCCGCGGAGAACGGCAAGAAGGCAAACCCGCTCTTGAGCGCCGAGTAGTGAAGCGTTCCCTGGAAGTAGTAGCTGAGGAACAGGAACGTGCCGAAGAGCGCGATCCCGACCAGCAGCGAGGAGAGGTAGGCCCCACCGCGGTTGCGGTCGAGGACTACGCGCATGGGCAGCAGCGGGTGCGACACGCGCTGCTCGATGAGCACGAAGGCGGCCAGCAGCACCGCCGCGGCGGCGAGCAGCAGCACCGTGGTCCGAGATCCCCAGCCGTCGGTCTCCGCCTTGGTGAAGCCGTAGACGAGGGCGAGCAGGCCGGTCGTCACGGTCAGGGCGCCGGGAATGTCGTAGTGCAGGTCGCCCTGTGCCCGGCTCTCACGGACCTCGCGCAGGGCGAAGAACGCTGCGGCGATGGCGATCGGGATGTTGATCAACAGCGTCCACCGCCACGAGGCGTACTGGGTGAGCGCACCGCCGAGGATCAGTCCGATCGCCGCGCCTCCGCCGGCGATCCCGCCGTAGACGCCGAAGGCGCGTGCGCGCTCTTTCGGGTCGGTGAAGGTCACCGTGAGGAGCGAGAGCGCCGCAGGAGCCATCAGGGCGGCGAACGCACCCTGCAGGGCGCGGGCACCGAACAGCATTGCGGCGTTCTGGGCGAGACCGCCGAGAGCCGAAGCGCCGGCAAAGCCGAGCAGGCTGACCACGAAGACGCGCTTTCTGCCCATGAAGTCGGCGATCCGGCCGCCGAGGAGCAGCAGCCCACCGAAGGCCAGGGTGTACGCGGTGAGCACCCACTGGCGGTTTGCCATGGAGATGTGCAGGGCCTTCTGGGCCGAAGGCAAGGCGATGGTGACCACGGAGGCGTCGAGCACCACCATCAGCTGGGCCACCGCGATCACCGCCAGTGCCCGGAAGCGCCGCGGATCGGGTATTTCCACCTGCGCCGTGAGCGCGGGTTCGATCGTCGTGCTCATAGGACCTCTCTTCACAACCCGGGGGGGTAATATAAGGAGCGATGACTCCGGTTACACGATACGGAACGAACGTTCCGGTTGTCAAGCAGGGCGACGAACCCACTGAGCTGCCCGAAAGCGCTTCCGAAGCAGGCTCTGTCGCGTATCCCTGCGCCACACGACCGCTTCGTGCCGACGCGCAGCGCAACCGCACGAAGATCCTCGAGGCGGCCGAAGCCGTGTTCGCAAGCGACGGCATCGGCGTTCCTGTCGACGAGATCGCCCGCGTCGCCGGGGTGGGAGTGGGCACCCTGTACCGGCACTACCCGACCAAAGAAGCGCTCTACGAAGCGATCGTGCTTCACCACTTCGAGCTGCTGATCGAGGACACCTGCGCGGGCCTGCACTCCGACGACCCGACGGCGACGCTCTTTTCCCTGCTGGAACGCGTCGTCGACGAGACGCTCAACAAGCGCGACCTCGCCGAGGCACTCAACGCGTCGGGGACGGACCTCAAGGCCCGACCCTCCTTGAAAGCGGCCTTCGGTCAGCTGGAGGCCATGTGGGCGGAGCTGCTCGGCCGGGCGCAGGCGCTTGGGACGGTCCGAGATGACGTCCAGATCCAGGAGATCTTCGCTTTGGTCGGGGGGGTCTGCACTGCGACGGAGCGCTCGGGATCCTCCGTCGACCCACGCAGGCTCCTTGCCGTCGTCGTCGATGGACTGCGTCCGGGCTCGGCGAACAGCTAGCCAGGCCGCTTGCAGCCGGTTCTTCGACGGCGTGCTTGTCTCGCAGATCACCACTCGGACAACGTCGGAGTGGCGCTGCAGCTGGCCTGCAGCGCGGCCCTTCACGACCCTTGGCCCTCATCACGGATTGAGCACGCAAGTGCTTGGGGAGTGTCGGCTGATTAGTGCTCGTAGCGTGCCATGAGCTACGTCGTGAGCGCGCTCTCGCTCGTGCCGGCATAGATGTCACAGGCTCGCCAGCAGTACCAGGCGGCGACCGAGCGGTAGGGCCGAAAGGCGTCCCCCAGCGGCTCGAGCTCGCGCTCGGTCGGCATGGGGATTCCCCAGGCCAGGCCGAATCCCTTGCGCACGCCGAGATCACCGGTGGGCCACACGTCCAGCCGCCGCAGCTGGAACATGAGGAACATCTGGGCCGTCCAGCGCCCGATTCCCCGCACGGCGGAGAGCCGGTCGATCACCTCGTCGTCGCTCTCGCGAGCGAGTCGACGGGGGTCCAAGACGACGGTGCCGTCGACCACTTTGGTCGCGAGGTCGGTGAGCGAAGCGGCCTTGTTGCGCGACAGGCCTGCCTCGCGCAGTCGTTCGGGACTGACAGCGAGAAACGCTTCGGGCGAGACCTCGTCGCCCATCGCCAACAGGAGCCGTCCGTGAATGGCCGCCGCCGCAGCGCCGGCGAGCTGTTGGTAGAGCACCGACCGCAACAGTGCCGCGAAGTGGCTCTCGAGGGGGCGTCGGAACCGCGGGACCCCGACCGCTTCGACGAGCGCGGCGAGGATCGGATCCCGTTCGGCGAGCTCCTTCGCCGCGGCAGCGTGTGTCGGTCGGCGAGCGGCGGCAGGGGAACCATGGTTTGCGGGCACGCTGGCAATGTTGCACCACCGCCGAGTGCGTTCGTGCCGGTCGTTTTTGCGATCTTCGCTAGTCGAGCTCCTCGAGCGCGCTCACGAGTGCCCGGCGGGAGCGCTCGACCAGCTCGGCCGGGTACGCCCGGGGCACCGACTCGGTGACCATGATCAGGTAGAGATAGGCGCGGTAGCAGGCGACTCTCTGTCGGCCGCTCTCGTCTTCCGGGCGGAAGGGACCTCCGGCTTGCCGATAGCCAGCAAGGAGCTCGTCGTGGTCGTCGAGGCTCGAAAACAGCGTGAGCGAAGCGAAGTCCGCGTACGGGTCGCCGAAGAACGCCCGCTCTGCGTCGATCAGCCCGCACAATGTGGAACCTTCTGCAAGGACATTGCCGTCCCACAGGTCGAAGTGGACGAGATGCGGCCGCTTCGGGCCGGATCGGCCTGCGAGCACCGGGGCGCACGCTCGGCGAAGATCGTCGGGGGCACAGGGAAGACGTGCACCGAAGCGGTCCGCGTCGGAAAGCACTGCCTCGAGCATCGCTTCGA
>JAODBN010000323.1 GCA_025463965.1 Acidimicrobiaceae bacterium | reverse complement strand
TCTTGAAGTAGCAGGGCGCTACGACGACCCGACGACAGGGCAGTTCTTGAGCGTCGACCCGATGGTGACGCGACCGGGTAGACCTACGCGTAGCGGCCGGTCAACCCGGAATGAATGAGAGACGCTGGACGTGATCGTCCCAGCAGGTGTCAAGTCGGGATGTTGGCGATCACTGAAATTCGCGATCTGTGATCGGGCAACACAGGACTTCATATTGGAAACTCTGGCAGCGTCTCGGCGACGACGCCGTCAGACTGATCACTCAACACCTCACCCTGGGCCTCGCACCTTTGTTGCCAGTGTGTGGACGGCTCTCAGATTGTCCGCGAAATCGTCGACGCGACGTCGACGCGACGGTCCTCAGACTGTCGACACGAACGTCGACGCGACCCCTCGGCACCTTGTGCATAAGGTGTGCTGCCCGATGCACCCCTTGAGGACCTCTGACCAACGCTCTCACCTGACCCTTCGTTGCACCGACGAAGCGGACCGTCCGCCTCGCGCCTTATTCGCGCCTTAAACCAATCCAGCGGACTGGCGCGTTCGGCGTCCACTCGATCCGACATGGCGGGCGAGAAGTTCCCAGTTCATTGTCACCGGTCGGTCGTCAGTCAGAGACGCGGAGACCGTCGAGAATCATCGCGAGCAACCGTCTACCTTGCGCGCTATCGAGCGCCCCGATCATCGGCTCGTGAGCTGGATGACAGGAGCGGGCGGAAGCTTGCCGCAGGCCTCGAACGCATCCAGCTACAGCTTGGGTCGCCGACCACTGTGCCGCCACCCGAGTCAGAGTCCGAACGACGCCCGCTCAGCTTCGTCCGCCCGCTCCTTGTGCAGCTCCGGAAACGGAAGCACGGCGTACTGCTCGATGCCCGATCGGGCTCAGGCGTGACGCCCGAAGCTCGCCTACAGGTGCCACGCCGCCGAGACGACGATGCCGGCGCCGAAGAACACCAAGCCGAAGATGAGGTGCATGGCGATGGCCGGTCGACGCTCTCGCCGGAGCTGCTCCTCCATGAGCGACCGGACAGACTCGCTCTGCTCCTTGCTGAGTTCCGCACGCCCTTGGTTCTCGACGATCTTCCCCTCCAAGGATGCGAGTGTGCGCTCGCCGGAAGTGACCTCGTCTTCGATCGAAGCGATGAGGCTGACCGCCTCGCCGAGCGATTTGGAGAGCGCCGCGACTCGCTCCTTGCGTAGCTCGCCCGAGTGGGTTGATGTGCGAAGAAGCGAAGCAGGATTACACAGGCGAGGAACGCCAGAGCGAACCCGACAGCGAAGGCGCGTGGACGGCATGCCTTCGGCGTGATCGGTGCCGACGGTCAGTTTTGGAGGACAGCTTCCAGTCTCGGAAAGGGCGTGACCCATCTTCGGATGGACCATCTCGGTGGCCCTTCACGACGACACTTCCCGGGGACTTGCCTTCGGCGTGATCGTCCCGACGAACGGGCTCGGACACCACCAGAGGGTCGTGACGGAACACCATGGTCTCGGTGCGACGTCACGGTGACGCCTGCGCAGAAGACGACCTGGAGCCGCCGGACAGGTGATGGAGGTGACGTAACGACGGAGGGACCACTGGGTCATTCGTTCGGCAGCACAGCGTCAACCATGTCGACATCGCTGGAGCACCCTCGGGCCATGCGTGTGGCGCAGCCACCTGGCCGAAAGCCAGCATCCAGATGGAGCACAACTCACCTCTCCCCGAGCGGCGTGCGTGGGCTCGACGCCGGGCTCGTTCGCAGCGCGGCGCTGACGCCTTCCACCGGACGTTTCGGAGGGTGGAAGAGGAGCGGTGCGGCCGCGATCGTCGTGCGAACAAGGCGCGAAACGGAGTGACGCCAGAAAGGGCGGAGAGATGCTGCGGCGCCAAAATCGAGCCTCGACTACGAGAAACCTGGCCTGCATAGCTATGCGCTCGCCCATGTTCTTTCTCCAGGTTTTTACGCCGCAGTTCAGCGGTTCGTGATGCGGCGTCGTTGGTTGTGACCACCGTCGCGGCCGCGTCTTCGCGCATCGTCGCGGAGCCGAACTGTCCTCTCGAGCGTCCGCCGATCCGCCATCTTGCCCGGACCCGCTGCCACTCCGTCAGGGCGCGTCACCGTCGGGATTGGACGACCTGGGCGGTCCCTTGTTCGTTCTCTCTCCATGCCTCAGTGGGTGCGAGACCGGTGGCGCTCTGGTCCACGAACAAGAGGCGGACGGCACTCCTCATCTGCAGCGCCGCGGCGAGGGCTCGATCGTCACCTGCAACGCACCCAGAGGCGGATGGCCAGCGAGAGATTGAGTGTGAGGGAGGAACGCTCTCGCTCGGTGATTCCATGGAGGCCGATGAAGTCGTCGGACAGCGGAACCTCGCGCAGCTCGAAGGCGATGGCCGCCAGCGCCATGAGTTCCCCCGCGTGTCGTTGGGAGGTGATTGGTTTCATGTTGGACTCTCTGCATCTCGCTGCCGATCGGGTGCGGTTCTGGGTCGGAGCCGATCGAGCCTCGAAGCCGGGCTCGAAGGACGCGTAGCGCTCCCGTTGAGAGGTCTCTCGCAGTCTCGAACGTTGCGCTCAAGGACAACGACATGTGCGATCGGCTCAGGTCGCGCGCGATCGCCACTGCGGCGGCGGGCCACGGATCTGGGGCGATCCACGACCGACCGCGCGTG
>JAODBN010000115.1 GCA_025463965.1 Acidimicrobiaceae bacterium | reverse complement strand
ATGTAGATCGAGATGGCGGTGAAGCCCATCGCCCTCACCTCTGCGAGGATCGGCCGCCACTTGGCCCGCTCGAGGCGCCAGTAGTGGACCGCCCCGGCATACATCGCCTTGCGGTCACCGCTCACCGAGAATTGGTGGCCGCCCACGACGACCTCCCGATTCCCCGGCTCGTTCTCTGTCGTGCTCATCCCAACCTCCATCTGTGGAACGCTCGGCTCACATCGCCGCTTCAACGAGCTCGGGCGGGGGAAGCCGGTGATAGACGGACTCCCAGGCCTCGAGGACGCTCGTTCGAGAGACCGGGAGCGCTGGGAGCACCACGTAGGGCGGGGCTTCCTTGCCCAGCAGCCCGTACGCCGCGAGCTCGGCCTCCGCCACGCCCTGGTCGAAGGGGCGCTGGGCGCCGATCCCCGAGACCACACCGCCGCGCGCCAGCTCCAACGCGGCGCTCAGCCCAAGGTCCACCGTGGTGACCACGAGATCGTCGCGACCGGCCATGCGGGCGGCGGCGAGCACCCCTTGGGCCGGGACGTCCCACACGGCCCAGATCCCCTTCAGGTCGGCGTGGCGCGCCAGCATGGTGCTCGCGGCGGCCTGTGCCTGTGCCGCGAAGTCCGGGCCGGCCACCCCGATCTCGTCGACGATCGTGATGCGCGGGTAGTTCTGGCGGATCGTCGCCTCGAAGGCCTCGCGCCGCTGGCGGGTGACGAAGAAGTCGGCGTCGTGCACCACCATGCCCACGACCCCCCGGCCTCCGAGCGCCTCGGCCATCAGGTCGGCCGAGACCACCCCGTTTCCGAAGTTGTCGGTGGAGACCACGCTCACGTAGTCCACCCCGGCCTTGGCGCCCTTCGGCACGTTGTCCATGAACACGAGCTTCACGCCGGCGGCGGAGGCGGCCCGGTAGGCGTCGGCGGTGACGACCGGATCGGTGGGGATGGACACGATGACGTCGGGGTGGAGGGCGAGCACGCCCTCGAGGTCCGCCACCTGCTTTTCGGGGTCAAAGCCGGCGTCGGTCACGGCCACGACCTCGACGCCCATCTCGGAGAACTCCGCCCGCAGCCCGGCGATCTGGGCCCGCGACCAGTCGTTGCCCCCGTAATGCATGACGATGGCCGCGGTGGCGCCGAGTTGGCGGACGCTCTGGAATTCCTCTCGTGTCAGCCCGAACTCCATGAGGGCGGTGGCCGCCTCCCCGTTCGGGCCCACGCTCAGGACCTTGTTCTCGCTGATCGCCACCAAAAGCGAGGCGAAGGCTTGGCGACCGACCGACTTCTTCACGCTCATCGCCGCGGCCTTTGAGGCGACGCGGCCGTCACCGCATCTCTGCGGAAAAGCGGGACGCGGCGAGGAGTGGGGGGAGCCAGCATCATGGGGCGACGGCCTTGGTCTCGGCGGCCGCCGGCGCGACGGGAACGACGCTCGCGCCGGCCGAGCCGCCCCCCGTGATCAGGGCGAGCACGGCCTCGTGGGTGGACTCGCTCGGGCGCATGCTGCCGACGACCCGCCCGTGGTAGAGGACGTAGACCCGGTCCGCAACCCGGAACACCTGGTCGAGGTCATGGCTGACGAGCAGGATGCCGAGGCCGAGCCCCTTCATGTGCAGGACGGTCTTCTCGACTTCCTCCGTCTCGCGCACCCCGAGCGCCGCCGTGGGCTCGTCGAGCACGACGACGGTCCGGCCCCAGCTCAGGGCCCGAGCGATGGCGACACCCTGGCGCTGGCCGCCCGAGAGGGAGCCGACCTTGGCGCGCAGGTCGGGGATCTGCACGCCGAGTGAGCCGATCAGGCGGCGGGCCTCCCTCTCCATCCCCCGGCGGGCGAGGAAGCGGAACAGGCGGGGCCGGGCGACTTCCTCGCGGCCGAGGAAGACGTTCGCCGCCACGTCGAGCTTCGGTGCGAGCGCCAGCTCCTGGGGCACGGTCTCGATCCCATGGGCCCGGGCGTCGCGGACGCTGCGCAGACGGACCGGCTGGCCGCTCATGAAGATCTGACCCTCGTCGGGCGGCTGGGCCCCCGAGACGATCCGCAGGATGGTCGACTTTCCGGCGCCGTTGTGTCCCACGATGGCGACCACCTCGCCGGCTCCAACCTGGAGATCGACCCGGTCGCAGGCGGCGACCCCCCCGAAGTGCTTGCTGACCTTGCGGAGCTCGAGCACCGGCATCGGATCGGCGGTCGGTGACACGGCGGCACCCACAGGCTGCTCACTCTGGCGCTCGTCTGCGGCTTCGAAGATCATGCCTTTCGCGTCCCCTTGGCGAGGGCGTTCATGGTGACAACACACACGATGATGACCCCGGTCACGAGGGTCTGCAGCTGGCCGCTGGCGCCGAGCAGGATGAGGCCGATCTGGATGGCGGTGAGGAACAGCGAGCCGACGACCGTCCCGATGATCAGACCGCTCCCGCCGAACAGGTCCGTACCGCCGAGGATCACGGCGGCGATCGCCGTTAGCTCCATGTCGGTCCCGGCGGTCGGATCCCCGCTCGTGGTGCGCCCGGCGAGCAGCACCCCGGTCAGGCCGGCGAGCACACCGGCGATGACGAAGACGCCGATCAGCACGCGTGGCTTGCTGATACCGGCGTATCGGGCTGCGTTGCGGCTGTCGCCGACGGCGTAGACCCAGCGGCCGAACTTTGTGGCATGCAGGACGTAGCCCCCGACGAGCACGACGCAGAGCGCCCACCACACCGTGAGGGGCACGCTGAGGAACGAGCCCGGCCCGAAGACGTCGAGAAAGCCGGACGAGGTGATGGGCTGGGACAGGGTCGCCGTGGCCATCAGCGCGATGGCGCCCACGGCCTGGAGCGTTCCGAGTGTGATGAGGAAGGAGGGCACCCCGAGGTAGCCCACAAGCAAGCCGTTGATGAGACCGACGCCCGCACCGATGGCGAGGGCGGCGAGGACGGCCAACGGCCAGGGCACGCCCGGCTCCCCGAGCAGCACGGCGCCGACGAGTCCGGACAGGCTGATCGTCGAGGCGACGGAGAGGTCGATCTCGGCGGCGATGATCACGAAGGTCATCCCCACCGCGACGACCACGGTCGGGGCGGCGTCCCGGGCGATGTTCGACAGCGACGACGTCGTGGCGAAGCTCGGGGCCCAGATCGAAAAGGCCACCAGGGTGAGGACAAAGAGGAGGTAGACGGCGCCCTGGGTGCCCGCTCGGCGGGGGGTGAGCGATGCCCCCACCCGGCCGAGCACGCCTGGCTCCCGTGCTTCTCGTGGCACGACCAGGTCACTCGCTCTCATGCGGGCGCCTCTCGGGATCAGCTTTCGGGTTCACGGTGGTGCAGTCCTTCTGTTCGGAATGGGGGAGTGCTCGGTCGGCCGACGGGCAGACGCCGCGGGAAGCGAGCGGAGGGAGCTCCGCTTTCGCGGAGCTCCCCCTTGACCCGCCGCGCTCGGCCCGTTACTTGAGGCCGACGGCCGCCTTTACAGCGGCGATCACGTTCGCCGGCGGGTTGGTGCCGTTGATGATCTTGTAGGCCGGGATCATGTCCTCGAGCGTGACCGGCACCGTCGGCAGCTCGATGAAGGGCGGGACCTTCTTGCCGAGGAGCTTGTAGGCAAGTGCGTCGGCTTCGGCCACACCCTGGGCGTACGGCTGTTGACCACCGATCCCGACGATGTAGCCCTGGGCCATCTCGAGCGCCGAGGTGGCGTCGAGGTCGGTCGTGGCGATCGGGATGTGCACGCCGGCCGACTCCTCACCAGAGACGATCTCCTCGGCGATGCTGTTCCATGCGGCCCAGAAGCCCTTGATGTTCGAGTGCTGGGTCAACAGGCTGCTGGCGATCGGCAGGGCAGCGGTGGTGACCAGGTTGGATAGGTTCTGGGTGTACTGCACCTGGCCCGGGCACTTCGACTTGAAGACCCCGGCCGCCGCGGTGTCGCGAGAGTTGACCACGGGGAAGTAGTAGTCGAGGCCGATCCAGCCGATCGGCCCGCACCCCACGCTCTTCACGAGCTGCTGGGCGGCGAAGTAGCCGTTGCCGCCGTTGTCGGCCGAGACGATCGTCACGTACTGCTTGCCCGGGGTGAGGCCGGACGGGACGTTGTCGAGAAGGATGAGCTTGATCCCCGCCTTGCTCACCTGCTTGTAGACCGACGACTCCGACACCGGGTCGACCGGGATCGAGAAGATCGCCGTCGGCTTGCGCGCGATCAGAGTGCCGAGCTGCGAGACCTGCGTGGAGGCCACCCCGTTCGCCTGGGTCGTGGCGACCACCTTGATCCCGAACTTCGCCAGGGTGGTACTGATCCCCTTCACCTGGAGCTCCGGCCACGCTGCGTTGGCGAGGTGCATGGCGATGGCCGCCGTGTAGTGGCCCGCCTTCAGCTTCGCCATGTCGGCCGAGGTGAACTGGAAGATGTTCGCCGACGAGGCCTTCACCCCGTGTGGGTAGCCGGGCACGGCCTGGCCCACCGTCAGTGGGACGGGCGAGTTCAGCTCAGCCTTGGCCGCCGGCGGGATCTGGCCCTTCAGCTCGGCCGCGATGATCGAAGCGAGCGCGCTCTGGTGCGGGCGAGCGGTGGCGCCGTGGGGGGCCGGTGCCCGCCTGGTCGCCGATGCCGGCCCGCTCACCGCAGCGCTCACGCACGTCGAGCACGCGAGTCCGGCGGCGGCGGCAATGGCGAGCTTGCGCCCGCGAAGACGCAGATGACGAAGCTGCATGTTTCCCCCCTTGTTTCTCCCTGCGACAGCCGGTGCCGCCGCAGCCCATCCCCACGGGCGCACTCGGCGAGTGCCGAGGTAGCGGAGCCGACTTCCCGGTCGGCATCCGGTCCCGCTGCGTTGCCCTGGTCGAGCCATGGCACGACCAGGCTGGCCGGAGCGGCCCCGCACGCGCATCTGAGAGCACCCCAGTCCCTCGGCGCTGGGGGATCGCCCGTACCCTCGCCGGCTTCCACTGCCACTAGGGGTTTCCCCAGTTGCAAGTACCAGGTGGAGGGTCAGGGCGGCGTGGGGGCCGGCCAGTCGAGCACCAACCGGGCGAGCTGGGTGCGC
>JAODBN010000093.1 GCA_025463965.1 Acidimicrobiaceae bacterium | reverse complement strand
CCCACCCCCACGGGCCGACGCTGCAGCTCTCGGTCATCGAGCTGCCGTCGACGAGCAAGGCTCCGCTGGGGGACCTGGTCATGAACCCGGGTGGTCCAGGGGGCTCTGGGGTCGAGTTCCTCACGGGCGAGGCTTCGGGCTTTCCGGCCGCGCTTCGCTCCTCGTTCAACCTCGTCAGCTTCGACCCGCGCGGCGTCGGGGCGAGCGACCCGGTGAATTGCCTCGACACGGCGGGCATCCGGCGGCTGATCGCCCTCGACCCCGCGCCGTCCACCTCCGCCCAGATCTCCTCGGTGGTGGCCGCCACCAAGTCCTTCGTGGCGGCGTGCAAGGCCAAGACGTCCCCGCAGCTGCTCAAGAACGTCAGCAGCGCCGTCACGGTGCAGGACATGGACCGCCTGCGGGCGGCACTCGGACAGTCGAAGCTCAACTACCTCGGTTTCTCGTACGGCACCTACCTAGGCGACCTCTACGCCAACCGCTATCCGAGCCACGTCCGGGCGATGGTCCTCGACGGGGCGGTGGATCCCGCGCTGACCTCTACCCAGAGCGATCTCCAGCAGGCCCAGGGTTTCGAGACCGACCTGCACGACTTCTACACCTATTGCGCGACCAACAGCACCTGTAAGACCGAGCTGCCCCAGGGAGCCCAGACGGCTTTGCACCAGCTCATCGCCGAGCTCGCTGCCGGAAAGAGCATCCCGGCCCACCTGAAGGCGGTCTACGGCGGGACCCAGCCGGTGACACTCGGCGTCGCCGATGTGGCCCTCGCCGGCTCGCTGTACTCCAAGCAGACCTGGCCCCAGCTTGCCCAGGCGATTCAACAAGGCCTGGCGGGCGATGGCACGCTGCTCGCGGCGATCGCCTACGGGTACGAGGGACTTCAAGCGAACGGCAAGTTCGACAACGAGATCGCCGCCAACACCGCGATCAACTGCGTCGATCGGCCCTCGCCGACCTCGATCGCTACCTACCGCCAGCTCGCTGCCACCATGGCGAAGGCGGCGCCCGATTTCGGGGCGGGAGAGGCGTGGGGCACCCTCGCCTGTGCCTATTGGCCGGTCGCTTCGCAGGGCAAGGTCGGGCCTCTGCACGACCCCGGCAGCCCGCCGATCCTCGTGGTCGGCTCAACCGGTGACCCGGCGACGCCCTACCGATGGGCGAAGGCGGTGGCTTCCCAGCTCGACAAGGGAGAGCTGCTCACGCGGACCGGCCCCGGCCACACCGGCTACTTCTCCAGCTCCTGTGTCCAGCGGGCGACCGACGGCTACCTGACGACGCTCGCGCTCCCACCGAAGGGCACCGTCTGTCCCAGCAGCTGAGCCTCTCCGGGCCGATCGCCCCTGCGAATGCCTCCAACGACGCGTCGGGCAGCGCGCTCTTGGAGGGGGCCCGCTCCCTCACGCCGACCGGTCCTTGGTCCGCTGGCGGCCCCTCGTCGGCGCGCGAGTCGCTGCGTTGGTCGGCATCGGGCTCTGAGCCCTCCGGGCCCGCTAGCGCCTCGGCCATCAGCTCGAACCAGACCGTCTTTCCTGGCACGCCGGGTACCCGGTCCACGCCCCAGCGGTCCGAAAGCGCGTCGAGGAGCTGCAAGCCCCGGCCGTGCTCCTCGGTGACCTCTGGCCGCTCGACTCGAAGCTCGCCTTCGCCCGGGTCGCTCACCCCGATCCGGACGGATCCCACCTCCGGGCGGTACTCGACGGCGATCTCGAAGCCGCCGGGCCCGTAGAGCAGCGCGTTGGTCGCGAGCTCAGAGACGAGCAGGCTGGCCGTCTCGCTCAGCTCGGTCGGGAGCTGCGCGAGGACGCCGGTCGCGAAGCGGCGGGCCTCGCGGATCGAGGCGCTCGAGTGCGAAAAGGAACGGGTGACCATCTCAGCCCGGGGCCATCTTGAGGCGATTGGACAGACCCAGCGCCTGGATGGAACGCCGGATGAGAGGGCTCGCCTCTCGGATCTCCACCGGGCCGAAGTGGTTGGCGATCCGAAGCAAGACCGCTACGCCCGAGGTGTCCATGAACTCGAGCTGCCTCATGTCGATCACGACAGACCGCGCCTCGAGCGCGAGGAGCGCATTGAGGGATTCCGTCAGGGCCTCGATGCTCGAGAGGTCGTACTCACCGCGCATGAACACGACGAGGTGGCCGGGACGGGTCTCTGAAACCTCGAGGGTCTTCAGCTCCGCCATCGAAACCCCAAGATCACCACGTCGTCTTCCCCTCCCGCTGGGATCAGCGTCGCCACCAGACGGTCCAGCATCTGTTCGACCGGACCGTGCAGCCCCCCGCTCGTCGCCGCCCGCAGGCGCGCAAGGCCGACATCGAGGTGCTCACCTCGACGCTCGACCAGCCCGTCAGTGAACGCGATCAGCGTCGTCCCCTTCGGCACGTGCACGGTGTAGGGCTCGGGCCGGCTCGGGTCGTCGATCCCGACCGGCGTGGAGATCGGGAAGTCGACGAACTCGGCGCCGGAATTCGAGACGAGGAGCGGCAGGAAGTGGCCAGCGCTCGCCAGAGTGACGGTGCGCTCCTCGATATCGACCTCGCCGATGAGCACGGTGGCGAACTGGTGGTGGCTCTCGAAGTCGAGCATGTCGCCCAACTTGGTGAGGACGGTCGGCGGGTCGTGGCTCTCTGCCACGTAGGCCCGTGTTGCGTGGCGCAGCGAGGCCATCGTCGTCGCCGCGTGCAGCCCGCGTCCGGAGACGTCGCCAACGATCACGACGCAGCGGCCGGGCTCGGGACAGATGAAGTCGTACCAGTCGCCGCCGACGTCGACGCCCTCGACGCCGGGCAGATAGCGCGCTGCGGCCTCGAGCCCCTCCACCTGGGGCAGCTCGGGGAGCAGCGCGTGCTGGAGCGTCCCGGCGATGTTGCGCTGTTCGAGATAGAGGCGGCGGTTCTCGCTGGCCAGCTCCTCGGCGAGCTGGCGACGGCGCAGCACGTATTGGAGGGTCCAGCCTCCGGCGAGGGCCAGGATGAGCCCGGCAGCGAGCACGATCCAGGGGAGGGCCGCAGACAGAGCGCCGGCGAGATCGCCCGTCGGCGTGCCGACCATGGTGATGGCGGAAGTGCCGAACGGGACCGTCGCCGATGCCGTAGACCCGGTGACCGGCGTCGGCACCGAGGACTCGATGAGCTGTCCGTGCTGGCTGCTCCCGAGATAAAGGGCGAAGTTCAGCTCACCGAAGGCGGAGGACTTCGGCACCACGAGCTTGTGGTCGGCGGGGAGCAGACCCTCGGCGTAGACGATGAGGCCAGAGCCCCCCGGCCGCATCACCGCGTAGCCGAGCCGCGGCGGTGCGCCGGGGATTATTCCCGTCACCTGCAGCTTCGTGCTCGGGTGCACCCTTGAGAAAAAGCTCGCAGCGCGACCGTCGGTCGCCAGCAGCGGCCGGGCGCCGGCAAAGGTGAGCAGTTGAGCGCCGGAACTGCTCCGGCGCCAAAGCGACACCGAGGCGAACGTTCCCGCTGGGCGCACCTTGGTTGCCGCGAACTGCCTGAAGGCGCTCGGAGCGTTGGTGGCCGTCGCGATCTGGAGCCCGTCAGCGAGCTGAGACTCGAGCGACGGCTCCGCGCCAGTCAGCACCACGGCCGCCTGGCGCACCTGCAGCTGGAGCAGTCGCTGGTTGCTGCTGCGGTTGACCGATGACGCCGCCAACGCGAGCACCCCGGTCACCACGAGCACGGCGACCACCACGAGGGCGGTCACCAACCGGATGCGCCCCCCCGCCGGGCGCCCGACGTGCACCCGCTTTGCCGGCGCGGCCACCTGGCGGTCGTCGTTGCTCGGCGGCACGGCACTGTTCTACCGCAAGAGCCGCGCGAGCACGCAGCTTTGGGACACGTGACCTGCCACGTGACGACTGGGACAGGTGGCCAGCCACGTGACGAAGGCGCGGGATGTCCCGTCGGCTGAATAAGGCACGGGCTGCGGCAGCCTCGCAGGGCCGGTGGGTGGGCTCGATGGAAGGTCCTGTGCGCTCGGCCGGCGATCGCTTAGTGGAGGCGCTGCCAGGTCAGGTGGTTGACCGTGGGGCGTTGGACCCATAGAGTGGCGCGAAGTGGAGGGAAAGGGAGGGCTTCGGCTCTCCCGCCCTCCGAGGGCATGTGGAGGAGAGGACCGCCGTCATGGCGCTCGGAGCGAGGTTCTTCGGCAGGTACGAGCACGCGCTCGACGCCAAGGGCCGACTCATCCTCCCGGCCAAGCTGCGGGGCCACTTCGACCGACCCGGCTTCCTCACGCCGCACCTCGAAGGGTGCCTCGCTCTGTGGACCGAAGCCGAGTTCGAAAAGGAGATCGAGGTCCGGCTGAGCGCGGCCGAGGGCGATCCCGCCGCCCGCAACGAGGTCCGCGAGTGGTCCGCTGCCGTCTTCGAGGCCGAGATCGACCGTCAGGGCCGAATGGCGGTCCCGCCCCACCTGCGCGCCTACGCCGGCCTCCAGCAAGAAGTTCTGGTCGTCGGCATGATCAATCGTGTCGAGCTTTGGGCCCCGCCGGCCTGGGAGTCCAAGGAACTCGTCTCCGGCGGGACCCGCGGATGAGCGCCACGACCCGGTCCTGTCACCATGCCTCCTGGTCCACCCCCAGCCCCTCGGACGTCGCCTCGGGCGTTCCGTACTCACCCCTCTCCGCCGAGCGAGTCGGCGTCCCCGGTGTGCACCGTGCGCACCCGGCGCCCGGGGGGCTGCGGATGAGCCAGGAATTCCAACACCGTCCGGTCTTCCTCGAGGAAGTTCTCGACCTGCTCGCGCCGCTCGGGCCGGGACTCGTCGTGGACGCCACCCTCGGGGCGGCCGGCCACGCGGCGGCGATCCTTCGCGCCCGCGACGACTTCCAGCTGCTCGGCTGCGACCAAGACCCCGACGCGGTTGCCGCGGCGGCCGAGGCGCTCGCCCCGTTCGCTGGCCGGGCCCGGGTCCGGCAGGCCCGCTTCGACGAGCTGCCGGCGCTTGTCGCCGAGGACAGGGCGAATGCCGGTCTGGGCGACCCACCGCCGGTCGTGGCTGTCCTGTTCGACCTCGGGGTCAGCTCACCTCAGCTGGACCGGCCCGAGCGCGGCTTTTCCTACCGCAGCGACGGACCCCTCGACATGCGAATGGACCCGGGCACGGGTCGCAGCGCTGCGGAGCTCGTGAACACCGCCCAGGAGTCGGAGCTCGCCACGCTGTTCGCCGAGCACGGCGAGGAGCGTCTCGCCCGGCGCATCGCGAGGGCCGTCGTCGCGGCGCGGCCGCTCACCTCGACCACCCAGCTCGCAGAGGTTGTCGCCTCGGCGGTCCCCGCGGCGCTCCGACGCCGCGGCCATCCGGCCCGGCGGGTCTTCCAGGCGCTGCGCGTTGCCGTCAACCAGGAGCTCGAGATCTTGCCCGGCGCCATCGACGATGCGCTCCAGCTGCTCGCTCCGGGAGGCCGCTGCATCGTGCTCGCGTACCACTCGGGTGAGGACCGGATCGTGAAGGAGCGGTTCCGCAACGCGGTGACCGGAGGCTGCACCTGCCCGCCCGGGCTGCCGTGCGTCTGCGGGGCTGACCCCCAGTTCACTCTCTTGACGCGCGGGGCGCGCAAGCCTTCTGCCGCCGAGGTCGAGGCGAACCCCCGTGCCGAGGCGGCCCGCCTTCGAGCCGTCGAGCGCATGGGTGGCCCCGCGGTCGAGCGCACACGATCGAGGCGCAGCCGGTGAGCCCGGCCACCGAGCACGCTCCGGCGCGTCGTCCGAGCGCAGCGGGAAGGCGCACCGCTGAGGCCGGCCAGCCGGTCGCCGAGCCGAGGACGCGCCTCGAGGTCCTCGACGCGCGGGCGCTGCGGGCCCGGTCTCAGCGCATGCAGGCACGGTTGCTGATGGCTGGAGCCGGCGTTCTCTTGGCCGTGGCCTTCGGCGCGGTGGCGCTCGTGCAGAGCCTGGTCGCTTCCGAGCAGCTGCGCATCGATAGCACCCGCCAGCAGCTAGCAGCGGCGGTCACCGAGCAGCAGCAGCTCCAGTTGTCGCGTGCCCAGCTGGAATCGCCTGCCCGCGTGCTGGCTCTCGCCGAGGGGCGGCTCCACATGGTGGTGCCGCCATCGGTCACGTATCTGGCACCGGTCGCCACTGGTCCCACCCTGCTCCAGGCGCGCTCTGGCGTCACGGTGGCCGGCGGGTCCTCGTCGAGCCTCGCCAAATCATCCGCAGTCAAGAACGGCTCGTCAGGCAAGCGCGGGTCCCGGTGAGCACGCCGAACCGGCGCCCGCCCGCTCGCCGGGCGGCCCACGAGCGCGGCCCGCACCACCACACCCGCAACGCCCACCGGCACGCCCGCACCGAGCAGCGACGACGCCTCCACCTGCTTTGGCTCGGCACCGTCGTAGCGCTGGTCGTGCTGGTGGCGCGCCTCACGATGGTCCAGGTTCTCGACAGCTCGCGCTACACCGCCTATGCGGCTGGCGAGATCCAGCAAAAGGTGACGCTGCCCGCCACGAGGGGAGCGGTCTACGACCGCAACGGGCAAGTGCTTGCCCTGTCGGTGGACACCAAGGATGTCGTGGCCGACGACTTCCAGATCGCCGACCCCGCCCGGGAGGCGGCGACCCTTTCCCGTCTGCTCGGCCAGTCGGTGTCCCGCCTGACCCAAGAGCTGTCCCAGAAGAACGGCTATGTGGTGCTGGTCAAGGGCGCCCAGGCGGCGCT
The DNA here is from genome assembly GCA_025463965.1 of Acidimicrobiaceae bacterium. Lineage (GTDB taxonomy): Bacteria > Actinomycetota > Acidimicrobiia > Acidimicrobiales > Bog-793 > JAODBN01. The sequence goes on along the minus strand of JAODBN010000093.1, from coordinate 5,211 downwards.
CGTGTCACGCCTGCAGGCGAGCTCGCTCGTGGGCATTAGCTACCTACCCGACTCCGAACGGGTCTCGCCCGACGCGTCGCTCTTCGAGCCGCTCCTCGGCGGGCTCGACGCCTCGGGCAGCGGGGTGGCGGGACTCGAAGAGCTCGAGAACCCTGTGCTGTCCGGAACCGCTGGCAGCGAGGTCGTCGCCGAGGGACCGGACGGCTCCGCCCTCCCGGGCGCCCCCACCAAGGTGGTGGCGGCGCGCCGCGGCCAAAGCATCGTGTTGACCATCGACCAGTCGCTCCAGCTCGAGGTCACCCGCGACGTTGAGGCGGAGATGCAGGCTCAGCACGCACAGAGCGGCATCGCCGTGATCGAGTCGGTGCAGACCGGCGCCATCTTGGCGATGGTCGACCTTGTCCGAGACGCCAAGGGAAAGATCGTGACGCCGTCGTCCAACCTGGCGGTCACCTCGATCTACCAGCCCGGCTCGGTCATGAAGCTCGCCACGTTCTCCTACGCCCTGAAGAACGGCGTGATCACCCCGAACACCTCATTCGTGGTTCCCTACTCCACGCAGCTCGGTGGCTACACGTTCCAGGATTCCGAGTACCACCCGACCCAGACGATGACCGCCTCCCAGATCCTCGACCAGTCCTCCAACGTGGGCACGATCGAGGTCGCCGCCCGGCTCGGGATGACCGGCCTCGGTCAGGCGTTCCACGCGCTCGGATTCGGCCAGGCGACCGGGCTTAACTGGCCTGGCGAGTCGGCGGGCATCGTCGGCACCTCGACCAGCTGGGTCGGCTCGGACCAGGGTTCGGTCCCGATCGGGACCGGGATCGCGGTGACTCCTCAGCAGATCCTCGACGCGTACACCGCGGTCGCCGACCACGGGATGCTCCCCACACCCCATCTCGTGCAGGCCGTGGTCTCGTCGAGCGCGAGCTCACCTTCGCAAAAGGCGGTCGCGGTGCCTCCCGCGCGCCGGGCGCTTCCCAGCTGGGTTGCGGACGAGCTGGTCCCCATGCTCGAGGGCGTGGTCCAGGACGGGACGGCGGTCTGCGCCGAGGTGCCGGGGTACGCGGTTGCGGGCAAGACGGGCACGGCCCAGGTGCCCTCGAGCACCGGCTACGTTCCTGGGGACTTCAACGCCACCTTCGTCGGCTTCGTACCGGCGCAGGCGCCCAAGTTGGCCGGGATCGTGGTGCTCAATCACCCGGCCACGATCTACGGTGGCTCGGTGGCGGCGCCGGTCTTCTCCCAGATCATGCAGTACGCCCTGCGCCACTTCGCCGTGGCCCCCACTGGCACGGCGACGCCGACCCCCCAGTCGTGCAGCACCGCCTCCGGACAGTGAGCCTCGCCGCCGTGGACCGAAGCGACGAGCGCGTCCCGCTTGGCGAGATCATCGAGCGCGTGCGGCCCCTCGCGGTGCTCGGCGAGCACCCCGGCGACGAGGTGTCCGGCATCTCGATCGACTCGCGCCAGACCCGTCCAGGAGCCCTCTTCTGCTGCCTGCCCGGCGAGCACGCCGACGGCCACGCCTTCGCCGGCGCTGCCCGCGCCGCGGGCGCGTCGGCCTTCGTGTGCGAGCACTCGCTCGGACCGGTGGCCGAGGGGGCCGCGCAGCTCGTGGTCGGGGCCGGCGAAGCGCGCGTCGCCACGGCGCGCGCCGCCGCCGCCTTCTACCGTGACCCGGCCTCCTCGCTCCACTGCGTGGGGGTCACGGGCACCAACGGCAAGACCACGACGACCTTCCTGCTGCGTTCGATCTTCAACCGGCACGGCTGGCGCGCCGGGGTCATCGGCACCCTCGGCGGTGCACGCACCACACCGGAGGCGCCGGATCTGCAGCGGGCGCTCGCTCGTGAGCGCGCCTCGGGCGCCTCGGCCTGCGCGATCGAGGTCACCTCGCACGCCCTCGTCCAGCACCGAGTGGACGAGGTGGTCTTCGAGGTGGCGGTGTTCACCAACCTCTCCCAGGACCACCTCGACTACCACCACAGCATGGAGGCCTACTTCCAGGCCAAGGCGCGCCTCTTCACCCCCGAGCACGCCCGGGTAGCGGTCATCTGCGCCGACGACCTCTACGGCCGCCGTCTCCTCGAGCGCCCGGCGATCGACAGCGTGTCGTTCTCGCTCGACGACGTGCGCGACCTCGAGGTCGGCGTGGCATCGAGCAGCTTCCGTCTGGGCGGCCGGCTCGTTCGCCTGCGTGCCGGAGGGCTGTTCAACGTGCGCAACGCCCTGGGCGCGGCGGCATCCGCGCGCGTCCTTGGGATCCCGGTGGACGAGATCATCGCCGGGCTCGAGTCCGCCGACCCGGTCCCCGGCCGCTTCGAGGCGATCGAGACCGCGGAAGGCGTCACCGTGATCGTCGACTACGCCCACACGCCCGCCGGCCTCGAGGAGGCGCTCAGCGCCGCTCGTCGCAGCGCTCCGGTCGCGCCCCGACCCCAGGTGCCGGGGCGCGTCATCGCGGTGTTCGGATGCGGGGGCGATCGCGACCGGGGAAAGCGGCCCGTGATGGGCGCCGTCGCCGCCCGTCTCGCTGACTCGGTCCTGATCACGACCGACAACCCCCGCAGCGAGGACCCGGTGGCGATCGCCGCGGCGGTGCTCGCGGGCGCAGGCGGCTCGGGGCGCGTCCGCGTCGAGCTGGACCGCCGTCAGGCCATCGCCGAGGCGGTCGGGGAGGCCCGGCCCGGGGACGTGGTGGTCGTGGCGGGCAAGGGCCACGAGGTCACCCAGCAGTTCGCTAGCGAGGAGCGGCCCTTCGACGACCGACGGGTCGTTCGCGAGGAGCTGGTGCGGCGGGGGCTCACGCTGCGCCACAGCGCACGGCCGGAAGGCCGCAGCGCATGATCGCCATCTTCACCTCGGGCGGAATCGCGCTTCTCGTGGCTGGCTTCGGGACGCCGATCCTGTTGCGCTGGCTGCGCCGGCGCCACATCGGCCAGCAGATCCGCGAAGACGGGCCCGCCATCCACCTCGTGAAGGCCGGCACCCCGACCATGGGGGGCATCGCCATCATCGTGGCGCTCGTCGCCGGCTACCTGCTGGGTCACCTCGGCACCCACGTGCCGTTCACCGCATCAGGCGGTCTCGTCGTCGGCGCGGTGGTCCTCGCCGGCGGGGTGGGCCTGCTCGACGACTGGCTGAACGTGCGCCGGCGCCGCAGCCTGGGGCTCAACAAACGGTGGAAGTTCGGCCTGCTCGGCGTGGTGGCCGTGGGCTTCTCGATCGCCGCCATGAACTTCGCCCACGTGCACACGACCCTCGCCTTCACCCGCTACAACCTGCCCGGGGTCGAGCTCGGGGAGGTCGGCTGGGTGATCTGGGCCACCTTCGTGATCGTGGCCGAGGCGAACGCGGTCAACCTGACCGACGGGCTCGACGGCCTCGCCGCGGGCTCGTCGGCCTTTAGCTTCATCTGCTTCGCGCTCATCGGCTACTGGGACATCCGCCACGGCCATCTGCGTCTCTACTCCGTGCCCGACGGCCTGGACCTCGCCCTCGTCGCGGTGGCTCTCGCCGGCGCCTGCGTCGGCTTTTTGTGGTGGAACGCCGCGCCGGCACGCATCTTCATGGGCGACACCGGCTCGCTCGCCATCGGCACCGGCATCGCGGCACTGGCGGTGATGCTCAACCTCGAGCTGCTCCTGCCCGTGATCGGGGGGCTCTTTCTCGTCGTGATGCTGTCGGTGGTCATCCAGATCGTGAGCTACCGGGTCTTCCACACCCGGGTGTTCCGGATGGCCCCGCTCCACCACCACTTCGAGCTCGTCGGCTGGCCCGAGACGACCGTGATCATCCGGTTCTGGATCTTCTCCGCCCTGTGCTGCGCGCTCGGGCTCGGCATCTTCTACGCCGACTTCCTCAGCCTGGGGACCGTCAAGTGAGCCGGGCCCCGACCGAGGTGCCCGAGGTGGCCACCACGCCGAACACCCCGGCGCTTCGAGACACGCCTGACCCCTTGGCCGGGGTGGGCAGGGTCCTCGTCGTCGGCTTCGCCCGAACCGGCCAGGCAGTGGCTCGCGTGCTCGCCGCGCGCGGGATCGCGATCTGCGCCGTCGACGACCGGCCGAGCCCCGAGGCGCGCGCCGAGGCGGCACGCCTGCGGGTCGAGCTCAGTGAGACCCCCGACGACCTCGCTCTCGCGGGCTTGCTCGGGGACGCCGATCTCGTCGTGGCGAGCCCGGGCGTGCCGCTGTCGCACCCGGCGCTTGCCGCTGCGCCGATCGATCGGCTGGTCTCGGAGGTCGAGCTCGCCAGCCGGCTCTCGCCGGTCCCGCTCGTGGCCGTGACGGGCACCAACGGAAAGACCACGGTCACCTCGCTCGTCTCCGCAATGCTCAACGCCAGTGGTTGTGTGGCACCACCCGCCGGCAACATCGGCGACCCGCTCATCGAGGCGGTCCTCCAGCCGGGCCTCGACTGCGTCGTGGCCGAGGTGTCTTCGTTCCAGCTCGCGCTCACGACCTCGTTCCGTCCGGAGGTGGGGACCTACCTCAATCTTGCGGCCGACCATCTCGACTGGCACGGGGAGCTCGCCGCCTACGCCCGGGCCAAGGCGAGGATCTGGGCGGCCCAGGAGCCCGGTGACCTTGCCGTTGCCAATGCCGAGGACTCCGAGGTGATGGCCGCTGCGGCGCGTGCGCGGGCGCGGGTGGTGACCTTCGGCCTCGAGTCGGGGGACTACCGCCCGTCGAGAGGCCGCCTCGTCGGCCCGGGGGGAGAGTTGGCGGCGATCGCCGAACTGCCCCGAGGCCTTCCTCACGATCTCCTCAACGCGCTCGCTGCGCTCGCCACCGCCCTCGGGGCCGGCGCCGAACCGGACGCGGCGCGCCAAGCGCTGCGGGACGCCCCCCTGCTTCCGCACCGGGTGGCCCTCGTTGCCGAGGCTGGCGGCATCGCCTACTACGACGACTCGAAAGCGACCACGCCCTCCGCGGTCGCCGCCGCTCTGGCCGGCTTCGACTCGGTGGTGCTGCTCGCCGGAGGACGCAACAAGCGTCTCGACCTCTCCCCGCTACGCGAAGCCGCCGAGCAGGGTGGTCGGCGCCGCGTTCGAGCGGTGGTCGCCCTCGGGGAGTCCGCTGACGAGGTGGCGTCCGCCTTCGGCCCTGGCTACGAGGTGGCCAGGGCCACCTCGATGCGCGAGGCGGTCAGCCTGGCGCGAGCGCTCGCCGAGCCCGGCGACACGGTCCTGCTCTCGCCGGGCTG
>JAODBN010000064.1 GCA_025463965.1 Acidimicrobiaceae bacterium | reverse complement strand
CTCGCTGCTCGTCGGCGGACGGTCGGGAGCCCACGCGCTCGCCTTGTACGCTGCGGCCACGAGCACGGCCGCCTTCGCCATGTTCCCGATGATCGCCGTCGGAGCCAGCACGGTGCCCTCTTTCTCTCGCTGGTGGCAGTCGGGAGATCGGAGCGCCCTCAACGACCTCGCCCAGCGGGCCGTGCGATGGGCCTTCTGGCCGCAGCTCGCCATCACGCTGTTGCTCGCCGTGGCAGGCCGCCAGCTGCTCGGCTGGTTCGGCCCGGGGTTTCGCAACGCGTGGCCGGCGCTCCTCTTGCTGCTCGTCGGCCAGCTGGCAAACACCGCCACCGGCTATATCGGATGTCTTATGAAGCTCAGTGGCCACCAGCGCCAGAGCGTGCAGGCGATCGTGGTGTTCGCAGCGGCCAACGTCATGCTGGTGCTCCTCGGGATCCACCTCGGGGGTATCACCGGCGCCGCTGCGGGAACGGCGCTGTCCGCGCTGTGCTGGAACGTGTGGCTCTACCGACTGGTCCGCCGACACGTCGGGGTGTTCCCCGGCATCTTCGATGTCCTGCTCGGCCGGTCGCCGGCACGGCAGCTCGACGACGAAGGCACGCCCTCTTGGCGGCTCGCCGCCTCGCCCGAAGCGGCGTGATGGAGCGGCCCTTCGGCGACTTCCAAGCAGCCGTCAGCCTCAGCTTCGACGACGGTCGCCCGTCCCAGCTCGACAACGGCCTGGCGCTGCTGGACTCGGCAGGGGTCCGGGCCACGTTCTACGTGCTCCCCGACGCCGTGGCCGAACGAGCCGAGCAATGGCGGGCGCTGCGCGACAGCCGCCACGAGATCGGCAACCACTCTCTCACCCACCCCTGCAGCGGGAACTTCGGCTTCTCGCGAAAGAACGCCCTTGAGAACCACTCCCTCGAGAGTGTCGCCGCGGACATCGAGCAGGCGAGCGAGCAGCTGCAGGGGCTCTTCGGCGCCGCGCCGAGCACCTTCGCCTACCCGTGCGGCCAGTCCTTCGTCGGGAGAGGCCGCTCGAGAGCGAGCTACGTCCCGCTCGTCGCGGAGAGGTTCCTCGCGGGTCGCGGCTACGGGAGCGAGACCGCCAACGACCCGTTGCGCTGCGATCTCGCCCATCTCGAAGCGGTGGTCATGGACGGCCTCGACCTGCAGGCCCTCGGTGCGCTCCTCGAAGCGGCACGCGCCGAGGGCAGCTGGCTTGTGCTGGCCGGCCACGACATCGGCGATCCGGGCTACCAGCACGTCGCGACCGCCGCCCTCGACCCCTTTCTCGCCCTCCTCACCCGAACCGACGACGTCCTCGTCGCGCCCGTTGGAGAGGTAGCGGCGCTGCTCACCGCGGCTCGCTGAGCCGGAGCCGGGGCGCCGGAGTCGGTGCCTCGAGCGGCTCAGAGCCCCCGGCGCGCCGTCAGCGCGGGCCGGGCCCGCTCGTCGACGATGGCACCCAGCTCCTCCAGGCGCGCTCGGGCAGCCGATCCTCGGCCGCCTTCGTAGCCGCCTTCGCCGAGCGAGGCGCGCCATACGGCGCGTCCGGCGAGAAAGCCCGAGGCTCCCCCGTCGCAGGCGGCACGCACCGCTCCGGCGAAGGCGTCGGGCTCCACGCCCGATGAAAGCAGCACCCACGGGCACGCCAGCGCCTCGGTGATCACCTGGCAACGCCAGATGACCTCGTCCTCGGAGACCTCGGGACCGGCCGGCAGCTCGGTCTTGTAGATCGCCGGACGGTAGTCCGCGCACTCGCGGGCCATCGCCCACCACGGCTCGGCGCTGGCGCCGGCCCGTGCAGCCAAGCGTCCCTCCTCGTCGAGAACCGCCTCCAGGAGCGAGGCCACCGCGAGCTCCTCGCAGCGATCGAGGAAGCTCGCGATGAGCTTGCCTCGCGCCCGCCGCTCCTCCTCGCCGGCGCGCCAGATGACGAGCAGCTTGAGCGCCACCGCACCGGTGGAGCTGATGAGTGGCTCATCGACCATCGGGTCGAGGCTCGTCGCCTCGACGGGACCGCCTGGGCGCTGGACGAGCTGATCGGCCGCGAGCACGAGACCGCCGCCGAGGGTGCGACGTCCCGCCGCGGCGAGGGCCGGCAGTCCGAAGTCCCGGTCGAGAAGCACCCCCGAGGACGCAGGCCCGAGATCCTCCAGGGCCGCCCGCTTGAATGCGACGACCTCCTCGTCGCCGACCGGCGCGCGCCTCGCCTGCTCGAGGTAGGTACGGAGGGACTCCCGCTGGTCCATGGCCAGCATGGCGAATCCTCCGCCAGGACGGACCAGTGCTGAAAGGCCCGCCGGAGGGGCGCCTGTGCGGAGATGCTCCATGGTCCTTGCTCCTTTGTCCCGCCCGACGTCTGGTGGGTCCTGACTAACCACTGGTGTCTCCCGGCTAACCACCGGCCCCGGGACGGTCGGGGCCTCGTCGAGGACGCGGGTTGCCGGTGGTGCCGCGGCGCTTGGTGCAGGCGCAGGCGCCTCTGCGCCGGCCTGGGAGGCTCCCGGACCGGGGCGCCCCGCTGGCTCGTTCTCACGGGGACGGCCCATCTCACCACGAGACGGCAGTCCCGACCTCCCGTCGAGCGCACTGCACGAGCGGGCGGCCACCGCCGAGGCGAGCTCGACAGCCGCGACGAGGTCGTCGCGCCCGAGCAGGCCGGCGAGCAGGGCGCCGTGAAAGACATCGCCCGCGCCAAGGGTGCTGACCACATCGACCGGTCTCGCCCCGACCCAGACGCGCCCACCCCGGCCGTCCGAAACGAGACTCCCGTCGGCCCCCGCGGTCACCACGACCGCCCGGGCGCCCTCCCGGTGTGCCTCGCTCACCGCCTCGTCCAAGTCGTGGTCCGGGTAACGGGACAAGATGCCCGACTCGGTCGGCACGTACAGGTCGACGCCGCTGATCGAACCCTCGAGTGGGTTGCCGCCGTCCACGCTGATGCGAGCGGAACCGGTGTCCAGCAGGCCGCGCAGCGCGTAGCCCACATGGTCGAGATGGACCCAACGCGCCCGCGCGCAAAGCGGCGCCGCGTCGTCGGCGAGGGCCGCGAGGGCCTCCGGGCCGATGCGGGCCGCCGTCCCGGTCGTGTAGATCGCTCGGCCGCCGTCAGCGGAGACGACGACGACGCTCTCGGGCGTCGCGAGTCCCGCCACCTCGAGCAGCGCCGAGACGTCAACGCCCTCCGAGGCCAGCTCCTCTCGCACGGCCCGACCGGCGGCGTCGGGACCGACCACCCCGACAAAGGCGACGCGCGCGCCGAGGCGGGCGAGGGTCAC
>JAODBN010000047.1 GCA_025463965.1 Acidimicrobiaceae bacterium | reverse complement strand
AGCAGCAGAACGTTGTTCACCGGAGCGCAAGCCGCGACTTCGGTCGCCGGCGTTGCGACCGTGCTGGCGCTCGGTGCGAGCGCGAGGCAATCCGAGCCGGGACGTGGCTCCGACGAGAACGTGTCACGCGGGGAGCACCTACCCGCGCTCGGGCGCCGCTCCGGCGGCTACGACACGGCCGCGGCGTAGGGCGATCGAGATGGCCGACGAGGTAACCCTCGGGCCGAGCGAGGACGGAGGTGTCGTGCTCGAGCTAGGGGGCGAGATCGGTGCCTTGGTGCTCCGGACCGCCGCCGAGCTTCTCGGTGCCGAGATCGAGCTCGAACCGCACACCCCGGGCGTCCCCCGGACCCACTCGGCGGTCCGCCAGCGCCTGGTGTCGCCCGAGCGCGTCTACGCCGCGGTCTACCCATCGCTTCGCGTCGGCTCCTACACCGTCGAGGGCTCGGGCCAGGTCGTGGCGATCGAGGGCGGTCGGGTCACCGAGCTCGTCTACCGCCCGCAGACCTGAGCACCAGCTGCCTCGACAGCGCCGTACGGCGCGGCGGCAGTGACGTTCAGCGAGCGGGCCCAGGAGCGGAGTCGGCCCCGGGAGGAGCTGGCGGAGGGCGGTGCGCCTGGAGCGTGGGCAGGTGGCCGCCCTTCGCCGCGAACGCGGCCTCCCAGGCCGACAGCGGCCGGTTCACCGAAGGACGCGGCGCGGCGATCGGCGTGGCGGTTCCGCCGCCGCCCGTCGCCGCGTCGGTGGCCGCAGCCCGATCGCTGCGGGCGTCCTCTCGTGCCCCGATGCGGTCCTCCGAGCGCATCCACTGGATGTAGATCGGAAGGAACGCACCGAGGCTGACGAACTCCGTCGACACCCACAACAGCGCCCCCCCGGAGTGCGTGCCGGCGAGGCTGTACATCGGGGCGATGGTCCTCGAGTTGTTCAAGATGGCCACGCCCAAGAAGGCCTCCACCCCGCCACCGATGAGGATGTTCATCAGGCGAAAGCCATGGGTCATCTTCCAGTGGACGATCGGGTCGAGTCCCACCATCGGCCACCAGTAGAGGGTTCCACCGGCGAGGAAGACCACGTTGAAGAAGTCCATCACCGCCATGTGCTCCATGGCGAAGCCGATGAGCGGAGTCAAGAAAAACACGAACATCGCCCCGAAGTAGAGGGCGAAGACCGTGACCGGGTGGCTCAGCACGGCGAAGCCGTCGCTGCGCAGCACCCGCAGCCAGCGCTCCTTGGCACGGCGCGAGGCGGTCTGCAAGAACAGCGTCGAGGGCATCCCGAGGGCGAGCAGCGGCGGGGCGACCACCATGAGGAGCAGGTGCTGGAGCACGTGGGCTTGGAAGTAGTCGTTCGCGTAGACGGCGACCGAGGAGCAGAACGCCAGGTCCGTGAAGACGAGACCGGACAAGAACGCGGCGGTGCGAAGGCCTCCCCAGTGCCGCCCGCGGGCCGCCAGGCTCCAGTCGGCGCGCAGATACCAAAGGGCGGTGGCGACCGAGAGCGCGAGGACGACGAGCGGGAAGGGGCTGAGGTCCCAGTGGGAGAAGGTGTGCCCCAGGGTGAAGTGGACCGAGGGCACCCCCGGCATTCCAGGCATCGAGGCCAGGCTACCGACCGCGAGCTGACCCGGCACGTCGAGGACGGCCGTCTCGCAACCTTGGCTCTGCCTCAGTCGTCGCCGGGCCATCTTGTTTGTCGGGAGCGGGTGCTTGCTCGATCGCGGTGAGATCCATGGCGGAAAAGGGTGCGGGGCGGGTTTCGGGCACCGGGGCGAAGGCGCCGGCCACTTTCTCGTACGACCACCTCGGGCCGTCCCGCAGATAGGTCTCGAGCGCGACGAGGAGCGCATCGACGTCCTCCGGCGTGCTCGCGACTCCCACGCTCGCCCGCACGGCGCCCACCCCCCCCGACAATCGTGCCAGCAGCGGGTGGGCACAGAATCGCCCGTCACGCACGCCGATGCCGTGCTCGGCGGAGAGAACAGCGGCCACGAGGCTCGAGTCGTGGCCCTCGACGGTGAAGGTGACGATGCCGACCGGCTCGTCGCTGTCGGGCCAGATCCGCAGCACCGCAAGCCCCGGCAGCTCGGCCAGGCCGCGGAGCAGCCGGGACCGAAGGGCCCGGTCGTGCGCGGCGAGCGCCTCGTCGCCGAGCTCGGCAAGGACCTCCATCGCCGCGGCGAGCGCGACCGCCCCGAGCAGGTTCGGAGTTCCCGCCTCCTGGCGGTTCGGGGCTCCCGCCCAGGTGGTCCGCTCGATCGAGACCTCCCGCACGGCTCCGCCTCCGGCGAGGTAGGCGGGAGCGGTGTCGAGCCAGTCCGGGCGCCCGGCGAGCACGCCCGCCCCGTAGGGGGCGTACAGCTTGTGCCCCGAGAACGCGACGTAGTCCGCGTCCCAGCCGGCGAGGTCAATGAGTCGGTGAGGGGCGAGCTGGGCGGCGTCGACCGCGAGGCGACAGCCCGCCGCGTGGGCGAGCGCGGCGATCCGGGCGACCGGTAGACGTTCGCCCGTCACGTTGGAGGCTGCGGTCACCGCGAGCAGGACTGCCGGACGATCTGCCAGCTCCTGGCCGAGGCGGGAGAGGGTGGCCTCGAAGGTGGCCTCGGCGCGCACGCAGCGGTGGGCGCCGCGCTGCCAAGGAAGCAGGTTGGCGTGGTGCTCGACGTCGAGAAAGACCACCTCTCCGGGCGGAAGGCAGCGCTGGAGCAGGTTCAGGGCGTCGGTGGTGTTGCGGGTGAAGACCACGACGTCGTCGTCCCTCGCGCCGATCCGCCGGTGCACCGATGAGCGCGCCTGCTCGTAGAGCGCGGTGCTCACGAGCGAGCGGTAGCCGGCGCCTCGGTGCACGCTCGCGTAAAAGGGGAGCACCTCGGCGACTCGAGCAGCGACGCGCACCATCGGCGGCGCACTGGCGGCGAGGTCCAAGTCGACGTAGCGGGACGTGCCTCCCTGGACGAGCGGCACGGTGAGCTCGCCACCCACCAGCTCCGCCAGGCGCCCTCCGGGCTGGGGGTCCGGCCGGCCGGCCGGGCGCTCGTCCGAGAGGATGGCCACATGGGGATGGTACTGGTCCGCACCTTGCAGAAAACCGATCATTTGGGTAGGGAATGAACGCCCACGAGCCCGGGCGACAGCCCCCGGTGGCGGCCGCCGAACGGGCGTTGAGTAAGGTCGCCGGTCGTCACCTGGGTCGTCGTTGCTCGGCTGCCCGGGGGCGCTGTCAGCGGAAGGGAGGGTGCAAGACATGGTGACGAGCACCGCGGACGTCCCCCGATGAAGGTTCTCGTGACCGGCGGGGCCGGCTACATCGGCTCGGTCGTGGCGACCCGCCTCCTCGAGGAGGGCCACGACGTGACCGTGCTCGACGACCTCTCGACCGGGCACGCCGACGCCGTTCCCGAGGGAGCGCGCTTTGTCGAGGGACGTGTCCATGACGCTGCGGGCGACCTGATGGGCGAGGGCTTCGACGGCGTGGTGCACCTCGCGGCCTCTTCGGTCGTCGCCGAGTCAGTCGAGCATCCCGAGAAGTACGAGGAGAACAACGTCGTCGGCAGCCGCCTCCTGCTCGGCGCGATGGCCAAGGCCGGGGTTGCGCGCATCGTGTTCTCCTCGACCGCCGCCGTCTACGGCGAGCCCGAGTCGGTGCCGATCGCGGAGGACGCCCCCTGCAGGCCGGTGAACCCCTACGGTGCGTCGAAGCTGGCGGTGGACCGCTCGTTGGCGGAGGCCTCAGCGCGCGACGGTCTCGCAGCGGTCTCGCTCCGCTACTTCAACGTCGCCGGCGCCTACGCCGGACGAGGGGAGCGGCACCGGACCGAGACTCATCTGATCCCCCTCGCGCTCGAGGCCGCGCTCGGCCGTCGGGACGAGCTGACGGTCTACGGGGACGACTACGACACACCCGACGGTACGTGCGTGCGCGACTACATCCACGTGGCCGATCTTGCACAGGCCCACCTGTCCGCCCTCGAGGGTGCGCAGGCCGGTCGCCACCAGGTCTTCAACCTCGGCAACGGCAACGGCTACTCGGTGCGCGAGGTGCTCGGCGCGGTGGAGTCGGTGACTGGGAAGTCCCTCCCGGTGCGCCTCGGCGCTCGCCGGGCCGGCGACCCGGCCCGGCTCGTCGCCTCGGCGGCGCTCGCGCGCGAGGTGCTCGGATGGCGCCCCGAGCGCACGAGCCTCGAGGAGATGGTCGGCGACGCGTGGCAGTTCGTGCAGGCGAGAACCGCGTGAGCCCGAGCTTCGCCGAGGTCTTCGGGCGCCCGTGCGAGGGCCGGTGGTCGGCGCCTGGGCGCGTCAACTTGATCGGCGAATACACCGACTTGAACGAGAGCTTCGTGCTCCCGCTCGCGATCGGCCAGCGCACCACCGTCGAGGCGGCGTCCCGGCCGGACCGGGTGCTGGGCCTCAAGTCGCTCCAGCAAGACGGTGAAGCCGTCGAGGTGGACCTCGACGCGCCGGGCGTGCCGGGCGGCTGGTCCGCCTATCCGGTGGCCGTGGCACGTTCCCTTGAGGCCTCCGGGTTCGCGGTGGGCGGCGCCGACCTCGTGTGCGACAGCCAGGTACCCATCGGGGCCGGCCTGTCGTCCTCGGCCGCGCTCGAGTGCGCGGTGGCGCTCGCGCTCACCGGCCTCGCCGGCGTGAAGACCGACGCCATGGAGCTCGCCAGGATCGCCCAGCGGGCCGAGAACGAGTTCGTAGGCGTGCCGTGCGGGATCATGGACCAGGCGGCCTCGATGTGCTGCGAGGAGGGCCACGCGCTGCTGCTCGACACGCGCAGCCTGGAGCGCCGCCAGGTCCCGCTCGACCTCGCCGCGGCTGGCCTCGTCCTGTTGGTGGTGGACACCCGGGTGAAGCACGACCTCGGTGAGTCCGCCTACGGGGACCGGCGCCGCTCGTGCGAGGCCGCGGCGAGGGCGCTCGGGGTGCGGGCGCTTCGCGACGTGCCGCCCGACGGGGTCCAGGCCGCTCTCGCCGAGTTGGGAGACGAGGAGCTCGTCCGTCGCGCGCGGCACGTCCTCACCGAGCAGGCTCGGGTCCTTGAGGTCGTGCGCTTGCTCGATTCCGGCAGGATCGCGGACATCGGACCGATCCTCGTCGCCGGCCATCGCTCGCTTCGAGACGACTTCGAGGTGTCTTGTGTCGAGCTCGACACCGTGGTGGAGGTGGCGCTCGCCACGGGGGCGCTCGGGGCGAGGATGACGGGCGGCGGCTTCGGAGGATCGGTGGTGGTGCTCGCCGAGGTGGGCGCGGCGAGCGACGTCGTCTCGGCCACCGAGTCCGCCTTCGCGGACAAGGGCTTCTCCCCACCGGTCGCCTTTTCCACGGTGCCGGGCCCGGGAGCTCGCGCCGAGCGCTGAGGTACCGGGGGCGGAACGCCCCCTGTGGGACACTCTCGCTCGTGGTCGAGCCCGCCGCCGAATCGGTCGTCGCCGTCGCCATCGAGACCGGTCCCCGCCGAGCCTTCGCCAGCGCGCTGGACTGGCCCGGGTGGAGCCGGAGCGGGCGCGACGAGGACGCGGCCGTGGAGGCCCTCGCCGGCTCGGCGAACCGGTATTTCGAGATCCTCGTGGCGGCCGGCCTGGCGCTGCCGCCCGGGGCTGCCACGGCGCTCGAGGTGACCGAGCGCCTCGAAGGTTCGGCCACCACCGACATGGGGGCCCCCGGCGCCATCGCTGCCCACGACGGCCTCCCGTGCACCCCTGAGGAGGCGAGCCATCTCGCGGCCTGCGTGGAGGCCTCGTGGGCCTTTTTCGACGCCACCGTGGAGCGCACCCCGGCGGAGCTGCGCAAGGGACCGCGAGGCGGTGGCCGTGACCGCGACGCGATGGTCGACCATGTCGAGGGTGCCGAGCGTGCGTACGCCCGCAAGATCGGGCTGCGGCCGCCGCCCTTCGCACCGGGCGACCGAGAGTCGCGCTTGGCGGCACGGTTGGAGATCGCCGCCTTGCTGCGGCGCGCAGCCGAGATCGAGTGGGACCCCGGCACGGCGGGTTGGCCGCCGCGCTACGCGGCGCGCCGTATCGCCTGGCACCGGGTGGACCACGCCTGGGAGATGCAGGACAAAAGCGCCATCGCCTGAGGGACTCAAGGCGCCGGCGTCGGCCACGACTTGGGAGTCGACGAGGTTTGGCTGCGCTGGGGGATCAGCGGGGGGCTTCGGCGAGGTGCAAGGAGCGGACGGGGGGCACCCGGGTGGCCGGGAGCCCGACGCGCTCGAGCACCCCGGCGAAGCGGGCGGCGTCGCGAGGGGCGCACGCGTTGGCGTCGTTGTTGAAGTAGACGAAGACGTCCTCGCTCGCGCTGTAGGTGCCTGCGAGCCACTCTGCCCAGGAACGGAGCGCCTGGCGCCCGTAGCAGGGAGAGGGAGCCGCCGTTCCCGCATGCATGCGCAGGTATCCGAAGCCCGCCGTCCGCCAGCGCGGCGGCCGCCGCCCTGGTGCGTCGCTCAGGCAGTACGCGGCCCCGCACGCGGCAAGCAGCTCGGCCGTCTCGTCCACGAACCACGAGTCGTGGCGCGGCTCCACGGCCACCATGGTCTTCGGCGGGAAGGCCTCGAGCGTCGCCCGCAGTGCTCCGAGATCCTTGCGAAACGTGGGTGGCAGCTGCAGGAGGATCGGCCCGAGCTTTTCGCCGAGGTGCTGACACCGCTCCATCAACCTTCCCACCGGTTCCTCGGGCTCGCGAAGCCGCTTCACGTGGGTCAGGTAGCGGCTCGCCTTCACCCCGATCACGAAGTCGTCCGGCGTCGCCTCCTTCCAGGCGGTGAAGGTGCTCGCCTCTGGTAACCGGTAGAAGGCGTTGTTCACCTCCACGGTGGCGAAACTCTCGGCGTAGTGGGCGAGCCAACGGGCCTTCGGCAGCCGTTCCGGGTAGAAGGCCGGTCGCCAGTCGTCGTACTGCCAGCCCGAGGTGCCCACGTGCACCGTCACGCCCGACCACCTGTGCCCGGTCCGCTCACGCCGCAGACCTACCGTTACCAGAACCCCAACCAAACGTCACCACGGCTCAGGCAGCCGCGCCTTGCGACGCGACGGTGACGGTCTTGTCCGCCGAAACGGCGCCGCTTCGCGCTTCACCGCAGGCTTCGGCCGAGGCCGGGGGTGCCCTCCTCCATGCGCGTTTCGCGTCTCGGGGCCGCTCCCGGCGACGTCGAGTGCTCGTCGCCCGTAGGCGGCGAGGTGAGTGCTGCGATTCGAGGTGTTCGAGTGGACGCCATACGAACGGGCCCATTCGACGAGCTTCATGCGCATAAGCGTACGTATGTTCGGTGACATTCACATCGAGGATCGGGAGCGGTTCGCGACCCCGGCTCGCTCGGCACCCAACATGGCCCTCGAGGTGAGCTGCGGCTCGGCCGGGCAGAGGAGGGTCATGGCGACAGCTGGGCGGCAGACAGAGAGGCCGGTCGGAGCACAGGCGTATCTCCCCGAGGCCGTGGACGATCTCGACGAGCTGCGCCGGGCGGCTGCGCAGTGCCACGGCTGCGACCTCTACCGGCCGGCCACACAGACGGTCTTCGGCGAAGGACCGCCGGGGGCGAGCCTGCTCATGGTCGGCGAGCAGCCCGGGGACCAAGAGGACCGCCAAGGAGAGCCGTTCGTCGGACCGGCGGGGCACGTCCTGGACCAAGCCATGGAGCGCGCCGGCATCGACCGCCGGCAGGTCTACGTGACCAACGCGGTCAAGCACTTCAAGTGGGTGCCCCAAGGCAGCCGGCGACTGCACAAGACACCATCGGCTCGCGAGGTGGCTGCGTGCAGGCCGTGGCTGCATGCCGAGATCGCCGCCGTGCGCCCGAGGATCGTGCTCTGCCTCGGAGCGGTCGCCGCCAAGGCGCTGTTCGGACCGTCGTTCCTGGTCTCCACGGAGCGGGGCAAGGTTCACGAGCCGCCAGACGGGCCGCTCCTGCCGGGCAGACCACTCCTTGCGGCGACGGTGCACCCTTCGTCGATCCTGCGAGCTGGCCAAGACCGACACGAGCAGATGGAGCGCTTCGTGGCGGACCTCGCTGCCGTGGCGACCCGGCTCGGCGCTTGACCGTGCTTGCGTATCAGTGGCCCAGAAGTCGGAGGCTTCAGATCCGCTCGAGCGCGGCCCCGTCGAAGAGCGGTTCGGTGCCGAAGCGCTCGCGATCGGCGAGCACCTCTTGCTCGGAGACCGAGCGGCGAGGCTTCTCGGCGGCCTCCAAGAGCATGGGCAGCTCGCGCCAGTCCGAGGAGCTGATCAAGAACAGCTCCGGACGCTGGAGCACGAAGGCGACGGCCCGTTCGATCGCCTCGGGATCGGTGAGCGGCTCGTACCAAGCCAGGCGACGCTCACCGGGAGCAGGCTCGCCCTGGTAGCGGCGCCGGGCAATCGCCTTGATGGTCTGGATGGCGACGTTGCGCTCGAGGCAGACGCCGATGAGCTGCTCGACATCGGCGCGGTAGGCGTCGTTCGCCAGCAGCGCGGCGTTGTACGGGAACAGGACCGAGTCGAAGTCGAAGCGCTCGAGGCTGCGCAAGTGCATCGAGCAGATGCGGAGCCCGTGTCCGGTGACGCCGATGAAGTCGCACAGGCCCTCCTCGCGTGCCCGAGCGAGGGCCGCTACCGCCCCGTTCGGCGAGAAGGCCTGCTCCCACTCGTCCTCCTCGACGAGGTCGTGCAGCTGGATGCTGTCGACCTTGTCCACACGGAGACGCTCGAGGGAGCGCTCCAGGCTCGCCCGGGCACCGGAGCCGTCGCGGGCGTCCGTCTTCGTGGCGAGGAAGAACCGGTCCCGGTACTGCTCCATCCACGGACCCATGCGCTGCTCGGCGTCCCCGTAGCTCGATGCGGTGTCGAGGTGGTTCACGCCGTGCGCCAACAGGACTTCCAGCACGGCGTCTGCCTCGTCCTTGGTGACGTCGCCGAGCCCGGCGGCGCCGAAGATCACCCGGCTGCTCTCGTGACCGGTCCTGCCGAAGGGTGCCAGCTCGATCATGTGGCGAGGCTACCGCCGACGTGCCCGGCGCTCAGCGGTAACTTGTCGCCGTGTCCGGTGACGTTTCGCTCTCTCGAGGTCCGACCGACACCGTCCTTCCGGCGGTTCCCGACGACTGGAGCGCCGCGCTCGCCGCCGCGCTCGCCGCGGCTTCTCCCGAGCGCCGCTCGGCGATCGCCTCGGTCGTCGCACAGCATCCGACCTATCTCGAGGCCTGGGGCCGTCTGGCCGAGTCGGCGGGCGACGTGGTCGAGTCCTACGCGTGCGCCCGAGTCGGTTACCACCGCGGCCTCGACCAGCTTCGGGCAGCGGGGTGGCGGGGGACTGGATACGTGCGCTGGCAGCACCCGGAGAACCAGGGCTTCCTGCGATCCCTCGAGGCACTGCGCGCCGGGGCCGCAGCGATCGGCGAAGACGAGGAGGCGGAGCGCTGCGCGCTGTTCCTGCGCCAGCTCGACCCGCAGTGGCGGGGTCTTCCTCCCGCCTGAGCGGGCGAGCGACGATCAGGCGGGCTCGGACGCCTCCTGGCGCTCGATCTGTCGGAGCTCGTCGATGCGGACCTGGTGCCGGCCGCCGTCGAAGCCGGTGGCCATGAACACGTCGAGCACGTCCAGCGCCAGCTCCACCGCCAGGATCCGAGCCCCGAAGGCGAGCACGTTGGCGTCGTTGTGGCGGCGTGCGAGGCGGGCGGTGTACTCGTCGTGACAGAGCGCGGCGCGCACCCCGTGCACCTTGTTGGCGGCGATCGCCTCCCCTTGGCCGCTCCCGCCGATGACCACGCCGACCTCGGCGCCTCCGCGCACCACGGCGCGCCCGACCGCGGCGCAGATCGGGGGGTAGTCGACCGGCTCGGTCGAGAAGGTGCCGAGATCCTCGACTTCGTGGCCCTCCGAGCGCAGGTGCTCGACCACGGCTCCTTTTAGGGCGAACCCTGCATGGTCGGAGCCGACGGTGACGCGCACGGCCGTACGCTAGCGACATGGCCCTCTTTTCTCGGCGACCGAGCGAGCTCGTCAGGCCGGAGCAGGCGCTTCCCGGGCGCGCGGAGCCGATCAGCGCGCCTCGCGTGCACTTCGTCCTCGGCACCGAGCTCGTCTCGCCCTTTCCCGAGGGCACCGAGCGTGCGCTGTTCGCGGAAGGCTGCTTTTGGGGCGCCGAGCGTCGTTTCTGGCAGACCGAGGGCGTCTACACGACGGCCGTCGGCTACACCGGGGGCTTCACGCCGAACCCGACCTACGAGGAGGTGTGCTCGGGGCGCACCGGACACGCGGAGGCGGTGCTCGTGGTCTTCTGGCCGGAGCAGGTGAGCTACGAGGAGCTCGTCGCCTCGTTCTTCGAGGGCCACGACCCCACCCAGTTGATGCGCCAGGGCAACGACATCGGCAGCCAGTACCGCTCGGCGCTCTATGTCGAGTCCGCGGCTCAACGCGAGCAGGCCGAGGCCGTGAGGGATCGGTACGCGAAGGCGCTCGAGGCGGGGGGTTACGGGTCGGTGGTCACTGAGATCACCGACGGTGGGCCCTTCTACTACGCCGAGGACTATCACCAGCAGTACCTCGCCAAGAACCCCGG
>JAODBN010000038.1 GCA_025463965.1 Acidimicrobiaceae bacterium | reverse complement strand
ATCGCGGTAGAGTGCTGGGCTCACACATATACCGTTGTCCCGTCTCAAGCCGACCATAGTGAGCGTGTCCTTTCCTGGCCGCAGCCGCTCTGCGCGGTTCACAAAGGGCCATAACAGCCCCACTGGCTAACCGCAATGGACTGCCTGGTCCTGCACCGCTTTCGATGTCAACGAGAATCTGGTTCCTATGCATCCGCGTGATGCTGTGTTGGGTGGTCCGAGCTAGCGGCAACCGGAACAGGACGATCTGGATGCGCACTCCCATGGGAACTACTGTGCATCTCGCGAGCCGAGTCGACGTTAGGTACGCCTGCCGTCGCTGGTCCATTACATAGATGACCGCAGCGGTCGTGGAATACGGGCTCGCTCAGCGGGCGGTCACGAGCCACTCCGGTAAAACGGGGGCATGATCAGGGTGTCCGGACTGCGGGGCAAGTTCGACCGCGAGCGGGCGTGGATGCACAGTTCTTGTCGGAGTGCGCCGATAGAGTCGTAACACCTGCGGATCGAGAGGAGGCCATGGTGGCGCTCACGACGTCGCTCGCAGGACGAGTGCGGAACACGAACCTCCCGAAGAGCCACTCGCTCCTGCCGCTACTGGAGGCCGTCGTCAACGGGCTCCAGGCGATCGACGTTCGGTTCGGCGATGAGGTGGGGCAGGGGCGGCTGCGGGTCACGATCGAGCGGAGCGGGCAGGAGGAGTTCGAGTTCGAACTCCCCGGCCCGGGCCGTGTGGCACTGAAGCCGATCACGGGCTTCGTCGTGGAGGACAACGGCGTCGGCTTCACGCCTGACAACATGAAGTCGTTCGAGACGCTCGACACCGACTACAAGGCCAGCCTTGGATGCCGTGGCGTTGGCAGGCTGCTCTGGCTCAAAGCGTTCGACAAGGTTTCCGTCCGCAGCGCGTACATGGCTGAGGACGGACAGTTGCGCGCACGTGGGTTCAGGTTCTCCATCGGCGGCGAGGTTGAGCACGCTGAAGCTCCCGACGACCTCAGCGAAGCCGGGACCGCTGTCCACCTGGATGGGTTCAAAGAGGCCTTTCAGAAAAACGCTCTGAAGTCAGCCGATGCGATCGCCCGAGAGGTCTTTGAGCACTGCATCTGGTATTTTATACGGCCCGGCGGCGCGCCCGACGTAACCATCGTCGACGACGAGGTCGTCTCGCTCAACCAGCTGATGGAGGAGTTCGTCTTCTCCGAGTTGCCATTGACCACGGTCGAGGTCAAGGGTCAGAGGTTCGAGATGGCAAACCTCTGCCTTAAGTCGTCGACTCGCAACCCCGCGCCGCGGCTGTACTGGTGCGCCGCGAACCGTGTCGTCATGGAAGACAACCTCACCGGCAAGATCCCTGGCCTGTACGGGCGGCTCAAGGACAAGACTTCAGCCGAGTTCGCCTACGCCTGCTACCTCTCGTCTGACTATCTCGACACGCAGGTGCAGGCTGACCGCACAGCGTTCGACATCAGCGATCGAGTCCCTGGCGCAACCCTGGACGATGACATCTCGGTCGAGGACATTCGATCGGGTGTGCTGAGCGCTATCGGGGAGCTCTTGTCTGATGCCCTCACTGCTGCGCGTGACGAGGGCAAGGCTCGAGTCAGCGAGTTCGTAAGCAACCGGGCGCCACGGTACCGGCCGGTGCTCGCGCGACTAGAGCGTCTCGGCGTGACCGTGGACCCGTCGATCAAGGACCCGGACCTCGAGCTCCTTCTGCACCGTCAACTCCAGAAGCTGGAGGCTGATGCCATTCAGCAAGGCCAGACAGTGTTCGCCGAAGCGGACATCACGACTCCAGAGATTTACCGAAAACGGCTGAATGACTACCTCCAGACCGTCACGGACATCAACCAGTCCGACTTGGCAGCGTACGTCTCACGGCGGCGGGCGATCCTTGACGCCCTGTCCAAGCTCATCCGAGCCAACGAACACGGCAAGTACCCCCGAGAAGACGCCATCCACTCGCTGCTCATGCCGATGCGCACGGACTCCAACGAGATCGGCAGCGACGCCTCGAACTTGTGGATCATCGACGAGCGGCTCGCCTTCCACGACTACCTCGCCTCGGACAAGACCCTCAAGAGCATGCCAATCACCGGATCCGACTCAACAAAGGAGCCAGACATCCTCGCAACGCGACTCGTCGGCTCTCCCGGCTCCCCGGTGTTGGCCGCCGAAGGCGAGACGCTGCCCTTGCCCTCGATCGTCGTAGTAGAGATCAAGCGACCGATGCGGAACGACGCCTCCGAGGACAAGGATCCCATCCAGCAGACTCTCGACTACGTGAAGCGCGTGCGTACCGGCGGAGTCATGACGGCAGCAGGGCGTCCGATTCCGCCCTCGCGGGATCAGCCGGCGTTCTGCTACGTGTTGGCCGACCTCACGCCAACGATGATCAGCCGGTGCGAGTACGCCACACTGCGTCCGACACACGACGGCATGGGCTACTTCGGCTTCAACGAGCCATACAAGGCCTATATTGAGGTCATGTCCTTCGACAGGCTGGTGAACGCGGCCACCGAGCGCAACCGCGCCTTCTTCGACAAACTTGGGCTGCCGTCGACGTAGTCAGTTCTCCGCAATCGCTCACGCGAGCAGGCTGCTACCGATCTCGGCCGGCTCCCACCCGAGCCTAGTCCGACATCGGCAGAGCATTCATAACGGGACAATCTGTGCCAACTGCCGTGACCGGCGTGCACCGTGTCGGGCTACCCAGATATCGGCGTTCGGCGCGCCCTTCGCGGAGAAGGTGGCCGTGCTGCAGTCACTATCTGTGACGGGCCCGTCATGGCGCGGCCAGAGGGCAGCGGGTCAGCCTCGTCGGCCCCGTACGCGGCCGCGGCTTCGGCGGCAGGCTACAGTCATCCGCTCCGGTGCCGCCCAGGGCCATGGGCTCCTGCGGGCCGTGTCCCCACAGAATCCCCACAAGTCCGGGTCCACGGGCGGCGTCCCCACAAAAAACCCACGGACAATGCGGCACTTCGCGGCACAACTGGGGATGTCAGCGCAGACGCAGGCGTCAACGCTACGTTGTCACCGCTAGCCTGCGCTGGGTTGCTGTAGAAGAAGTTGTTGACTTGAACGTTGCCCGAGCCGACTTGCACCCCTGCATCTCCGGGACCTTCCCGCCTGAGAGGCCCCACCGACGATGCCAGGTGCATGTGCAAGCGCTCGGAACCTTCAGCATCGCTGCCAGCAGGCAACTGCTGGTCGGCGGGAGCGCCATCATCCCCGTAACCCGCCATGCTTCAGTATCAGCCTAACGAGGGCCGACACGCGAATGAAGGCAGGTATCGGTCGGCCACTAACGGGCAGATCTGGCCGGGTGCCCGATACTCGTCGCTGGGCTGTACAGCCAGATGACGTTTCGGCGGGAGCGCCTTGAGCGGCTCTTCACTCTTTACAGGCTGAAAACGCTCTCTCATGCCGTTGAGGCGCAGCGTCGGCAGCGCGAGCCAGAACCGGACGTTCTGCAGGTCTTGCACGGTCCACCAGTGCAACTGCTCACGGCGACAGAGTCGGCGTTCTCGCCAGGAAGGCGAACGGCCCGGGCTACCCGCGGTGACGACCGGCGTGATGGGTCCGCCGTGGCTGACGGGCTGCCAGCAGCAGATCTGCTGGCGGCAGAACGTCCGGGCGTGCCCGTCCGGCCGCCGCTTACCGTGGCCGCATCGACCTCATCCAGCTGATGCCGCGCCTGTGCTTCATCCGCCTTCCCGTCGGGCACGCCTACCTGTGGGACGATCCCGACGGGCTG